>JAUVLL010000266.1 GCA_030600745.1 Spirochaetaceae bacterium
CGGGGTCTTCTTTTAATGCAGAAGGAGATGCTTTTAACTGCAAATGACCGTTTCTATCAAGTCTTGCAACAACTTCAGAACCTGATAAATTTATCCTCTTAACAATATCATCTACAGTGTCTGTAGGATAATACTCAACCAGGGTATTCCCTGACGGTCCGGAAAGCTGCATAGTTCCATGGAGGCCAATCTGTTCTCTACCATCAAGTTCATTTCCACCGCTTATACGAAAAAGATAAGTAGAATCAAAGGCACCATCTCCATTGCTGTCATAGTTTCCGGCTACATTATTGACAAAGGGATATTCATTAAAAAACTCAATCCCTGTTTTACCATTAAGACCGTACCCGGCTTTGTGGTTTTCGTTTACAAGATCGACAAAATTGATACTAATCATATCGAGATTTTGAATTTCTGATCTAAGATCATGGTCCCTAAGCTGTACATAGGAAGCAAGCTTACCTCCAAAAAGATGAACATCCTCAGCACTTGATGCCCACTTTACAGTAGAATAACCTTCATTCAGGGGATCAGATTCTGCAACCATGGAGGATACAACCCTCCCCTGTATAAGATGGAAACCCCCTGTTGTTATAGTGAATTCATCAGGATCTCTGTTATCGATTGTGATTTCCATAAGCCCTGAAAGCTCTTTTGTAAGAAGGTCCCTGCGATCAAGAAGATCATTTGGATTATCACCCATCGCTTTAATCTTTACTATCTGTTCATTCAAATCACTTATATCATTTAAGATACCGTTAACACGATCAACAGTCGCCGAAACTTCAAGCTCAAGCATATCACGAATATCTTTTAATCCACGGTACTGATTTTGAATACTTCCAACAAGTGTACGACCACGCTCGATAACAGCCTGTCTACTGGCAGTTTCTTCAGGTCGCAGGGAAAGGTCCTGCCATGCTTCCCAAAACTGATCCATATGGCTTCTGACAGATGTTTCTGCAGGTTCGTTGTAAACCTGTTCAACCATAAGCAGATATTTATCTCTTGCTTCCCAGTAACCCCGTCCGTTAGCCTGACTTATAATTCTTCCCTGCAGAATCTGATCATGAACTCTCTCAATACTTGTAACCGTAACACCCTGGCCAATCTGTCCCGGGGTAGCCTCTCTATTTAGTCCCGGAACGTAAATTGGATCGAAGGCTCCAAGTTGTATTCTCTGTCTACTATATCCTTCTACAGATGCATTACTAAGGTTATGTCCAATTGTAGTAAGCCCGGTGTTATGAGCAACAAGGCTTCTTTTTCCTATTTCAATTCCCGCAAAAGTGGACTGCATATTTTACTCCTTTAAAATGATAAAAAAAACAATCCTATTAAATCGCCTTTTTTATCATTCTTCTTTCTATAAATCCTAGAGCTTTTTGTTTAAAACCATCGGATTGCTCTCCGCCTCTCTTATTGTTCCGGACCTTGAGTATAATGAACCCCGTCTATTGGGATATACCTCATTAAGAGTTTGTTTCATTATCTCTGTTATGGTTCCTACATAGGTGTTAATTCTCCAGTTTATATTCTGAAGATTGAGTACAGAGAGTTTAAGTTTTCTGTAAAGTTCATTTGTCCGATCTTTTTGTTTCGGTTCCAACCCGGCTGTAAGCCGGTAGAAGTGTGCACTTTTATCCTCACCGGATAATTCTCTAAGCTTTTCAACATGGAAATCCCTTTCTCTATCAAGAGCCTCGATAAGTCCGGTAATGCCTTCAGCCTGAATAATTGCCGCTTCAAGGAAATCCCAGTTGTTATTGATAACAGAATCCATAATAGAAGCTTCTACCACCGTAAAACTATCAATCAGCTCAATCTCTTTATCCAGGATTTTTATTAAGTGCTCAGTATTATAAGTAGCTTTAATCATTTAGGAATACTCCCCTTACCTCTATGATCGGTCATTAGAAAAGGGAGTTTAGCATTATCAGTTATCAGTAAACAGTTATCAGAAATCTGCTCACTGTTTACTGTACACTGTCAATGTTTTTACTTATATTTTAGCTGAAAGAAAGAAGAAGGATGTTAATGAAAGCAGCCGGTGAGTGAGCAGTCGCGACCCATTGTGCTACCCAGCATATCGATGATATAAAAGGGATACGATATATATAACGTTTGTAAACCCGTAGGGGCAACCGGCCGGTCGCCCCTACGGATATCAATGGGGATGGGATGAAAAAATTAAAAACATTAATTGTTGTTTTGCTCCTCCTGTTTCCCTGTATTATCTCCGCCCTCCCCGGATTTTTTGATGACAAAGAGCCAGATATCCTGCTGGAAGAAATAATATCCTTAATGGATGACACAGACCTGCTTGGACAGGTTATGCTTCTTGGATATTACGGTCTTGATCCGTCAGATGAAATACTCGAATGGATAAATAAAAAAAGAATCGGCGGAGTGAAGATATTCGGATGGAATGTTTCTAATCTTGTAAGACTTGGAAGAAGCATTTCCCTTATGCAGGAGCAGGCTGCAAGGAACCCCCTTGGGATCCCCCTGTTTATCGCTACAGACCAGGAGGGAGGCTGGGTTCGGCATGTTAAGGGAAAAACATCAATAACTCCTGGTAATATGAGTATAGGAGCTACAGGTATGCCCGAAGATGCATATCAAACAGGGGTCTATATTGGCAGGGAATTGAAAACGATCGGCATCAACATAAATTTTGCCCCAACCGTAGATATATCTACAAATCCTGATGAAGATGTAATTGGACCAAGATCTTTTTCTTCCAACCCCATTAACACAGCAACTCTGGCAACTTCCTTTTTTCAGGGCCAGGACAGTACAGGAGTTATTAGTACAGCAAAACACTTTCCCGGACATGGTGCAGCTGTAGGTGATTCCCATGGCATGCTGCCTATAGTTAAAGCAGATTTTAATACTCTATGGGAAAGAGAACTTATGCCCTACCGCTTTCTTATAAAAAGAGGTATCCCGGCAATTATGAGCGGTCATCTATCGTTTCCTGAAATAACAGGCAGTAATATTTCCGCTTCAAAATCGCGATATTTTCTTACTGATATGCTTAGAGAACAATTGGGATTTGAAGGGATAATAATTACAGATGATATGGTAATGACTGGAGCTCTCATCGGTTCAAAAAACATCGAAGAAGCTTGCTATTCAGCCCTTAATGCTGGAAACGATATTATCATGATATCCAGAAATACATCTACCTATCAACAAGTTTGGGATTATCTGTATAGGAAGCTGCAGGAAGAGGATAGTTTTCGAACCACTATTACTGCATCCGTTATGAGAATATTAAAAACCAAGTTAAAATACCTAACAGGAGATAATGCAGTAAGTCTTTATCCTGATACTGATAGAATAATAAAAGATATACCAGCTCCCACCGGAGAAAAGTTCTTCCTGGATCAGGCATTTAGAAGCGTCAGTATTTTAAGAAATGATAAACTACCGGTAAAAATTGAGAATTCAGAAACGGTACTTCTGGCTGCTCCCTACAGGGTATTTCTAACCGAAGGTAAAAAGCGAATTGAAAGAGCTTCGGTATATTACTTCCCCTTTGTGCCTGACAAAGAATCAGAAAAGAAATTCCTTGCAGACTTTAAACTTGAAGCTGAAAATTTTGACAGGGTAATTTTTTGTCTGGCAAACAAGTTCAGTCTGAAAATGCTTAAGACTCTCAAGGATCTGGATATTAAAGTAACTGTAATCTCAACATTAACACCTGTATATCTTTTGGAAGAAACGTGGATTAATTCTGCTGTTGCTGTGTATGGAACAGGATATGAATCGTTTATGGCAGGTTTTTCCGCTATCCTTGGTGACTATATACCCACAGGTATTGTACCTGTAGACAGCCTGCGGATCCAGGGAACTAATTAGTGGCAATAGCACAGTTAGTCCCCAAATTATTGGATTCTTTTGAGGAATTTTCAAAAAAATATGAATATAAATCAATTTCACTAATTTCCAGAATGTACAAAAAGGATAGAATAGTTATCCCTCCTGCCTCATCAGCCAAAATTATCTGTGAGGTAACAGATTCAAAACCCAATTGTGTTCTGAATGTTATGATGATCACTGCGGGAGGGATTCTCCTCCTTATGTTCTCAGAAAATCCACCATCAGGTATGGTTATTATAGAAATGTTGAAATTAATAACCGGTTATAAAAAAAATATTTTTTGTATACTCGGTGTATCCAAAGATACAAAAACAGTAAAGGACCTTCTTGATTATTCCGTATCTTCCAAAATAGAATATATACTCCTTAGAAAATATAACAGCACTATTTTTAAAACTGGAAAAGCTGAATTTAAAATAAAGAAGGCAAAGAAGAAAGATGCACTGCAATTATTCCCTCTTGAAAAAGAATATCTTCTGGAAGAAGTTTTAGTTGGATCATCTGAATTAAATCCAAAGGCGACCCTGTTAAATCTACAGAAAACCTGCAATACTCAAAGTGTATTTTACGCTCTTTCAGGAAAAGAAATAATTGCCAAGGTAAATACCAATGGGAAAGGTATTGGATATAATCAAATAGGCGGAGTTTATACGAAACCTGAATTCCGCAACAGAGGTGTCTCAACATATCTTATGAAGATACTTTTAGATGAGATTCATCAATCCGGGAAAAAAGCAGTACTCTACGTAAAGAAAGACAACAAACCTGCACTCGCACTCTACAAAAAACTTGGATTCCATATTATTGATGAATACAGTGCTTACTATGTAAAACCTTGACGCAGCTGTTTAATTTTGATCTAATTACAGTATGAAAATACTAATGGCATCCAGCGAATGTGTTCCTTATGCCAAATCCGG
>JAUVLL010000156.1 GCA_030600745.1 Spirochaetaceae bacterium
GCATGGCTGTCATGGACATCCAGGAAAAAGAAAATAGAACTACTGTTCAGGAGAAATGATTAATTATGAAAATCAGTAAAAATTTACTAATACCTTTTGCATTGATAATAATTCTGGGCTTATATTTAATTTTTAACAGTACAGGGAAAATGAATTATACAATTCCAGAGTTTGACACTATTGATGCCCTGAAAATTAACAGCATTGAGATAAAAGGTTTAACAGATACAGTTAAATTATACTCTGATGACGGTGTATGGAAGTTTAATCCTGACAACCTTAAAGCAGAACCATCCAGAATTAAAAGTATGCTCTCTTTTCTGGAAAAACCTGAATTTATAGATATGGTTTCTGACACAGGGAATTATCAGAACTATGGTCTGGGAGATGGTAAATATATTATCGTAACAGCACAGACAGAGGGGAATACAACAAACATCCCTGACAGGGAACTTTTTATTGGCGATATAAATACCAATGGAAAGTTTGTATTTATCCGGATACCTGACAATAAGTCAGTTTTTACAGCCAGGGGAAACACAAAGGGCTTATTCGATCAAAGTGAAAATGATCTGCTTGATAAAAGAATTTTGGATATTGACACCGGCAAAATTGATAAGATAGAACTTACCTTCGGGAATACCAAATCCATTCTTAACAAAACAGTAAATTCAGAAAACAAAGATATATGGGAAACAGAAAGCGGCCTCTCTTTAGAGACTAAAGAACTTGAGCAGAGTATCCGATATCTTGCAAACTCAAAGTTTGACTTTTATATTTCTGATCCTGAATCTGATCCCAATAGTGATATCTTTACTATATCTCTCTTTGCAGATAATGCTGCTCATAGTTTTACCATTACAAAGAAAGAAGATGAAAATTATAAGGGGTCTTCAACATTTGCCGGAAAAGATTTCATTTTATCAGGAAACACTGGAACTCAAATTATGAAGATGTTTAGAGATGTACTAACAGAAAAGTAATTTATAAAATAATCAGCCCAATCAGGCAATATTGAACGGTTCTTCCATTTCCTCCCTGGAAGAACCGTTCTTCCTATCTTTCGCTGCTTTCTTAAATTTAAGTACATTACTCCCATAAACAGGCTCAGGTGACCTGACCTCAATTTTCAAATCAAGATCAAGCTGCCCATTTTTATAATGATAGTAAGCAGTTGGAACCCGTGTACCCTTTGAAAAATCGAAAACTATACATTTTTCTTTCTTCATATTTTTTTCCTTCTGCCTTATATATACATGTAAATTCGAGCTGCTGCTTCAAAGATTCCTGAACTTTTTTTAATTTTTTTTACTAACACTGAAAATGTGATATTCAAACCAGTATAATTACCAATAATCTGTTATTATCTATCCAACAACATTAGTAACTTGTCTAATGATAATAATCTATTTTGATGCAAATTTACTTTCAGTACTATTTATTTTGCGATTTTTACTTGCATTTTGAGTATTTTCATGGTAATATACTTTCATAAACATATATATATGCAAATATTTTTTCACATGAATACAGGAATAATTAAATGGGAGAAAGAACACCAATACTTTTTGATTTTAGCAAAGAGCTCTATGAAAAACTATCCAATCTTAAAAGTGGTGTATCAGACCTTGAATTATATGAATTTCGCTATGCACTTGAAAATATCCAGCCTAAAGATGGTAACTGGACAAGTATTGAAATACCTCCTCAATCAGATATCGAAAAAAAAATTAATGACAGCTCTTTTTATCAGGAAATACAGTTAAAACCTGAAGAAAACTGCAAAATAACTATAGATGAGAGTATTGCCGATTTAAACAGATCCCTCTTTGCCGGTATTGTAAATAACGTCTATGATTTATATTGGGTAGATAAGTATTTTTACTTTGATGTTCGTGGATTTTTATTCCTGCCTCGGACCATTTATTATACAGAAGCTGTTCTGGATCATTTAGGTCATAATCCATATCTTGAATTTAAAAAAAGGCAGAGCAACTTTGACAATTATCATGGAATTGGATTCAGGGATTTTAAAGAAGCAAATAAGGAAATTGATCGAAACCTTATAAATATCGTTGAAAAACTTACTACTAATAAAAGTACTCCAATAATAATTGCTATTGCAGGACCTACTGCAGCGGGAAAGACTGAATTTTCAGAATATTTACTGGAATTTTTTAATACTAACAATAAAACTATAACTTTAGTTGAAATGGATAATTTCTTTCTTGACCGTGATTACAGGGACAAAATTGGTGCAGGATCTATGAGTAAGGAAAGTATTCATTTCGATCTTTTCAGAAAAACGCTTATAGACCTCAAAAATGGAAAATCATGCAATATCCCCAAATATGATTTTGTGGATGCTTTTTCAAGCCATGACCCGATGGGTAAAATAAAAGATGGAGCCTCTACCCTTTTTGTCAATCCTGCAGATGTTATATATATTGAGGGTAATTTTCCTTTTCTATTCGAAGAGATTATCCCAATAATTGATATCAAGGTTTTTTACCTGACTGATGATCCTATACGTCTAAAAAGAAAATGGAAAAGAGATATAGATTATCGAAAAAAATATGATCCTAATTACCTGTGCAACAGATACTTCAGAACACAATTTTTAAAGGCGGAAGCATGCTATCGCACACAATTGGAAATTTGTGATATAGCAGTCGATACAACCCAGGCACATATCTATGTTTCCAGAAAAATCTTTAAACCCCTTGAACATAAAACTTAAATTATACAGTGAGATACTATGGATAAAATTCTTGAAGCATTACAGGGTAAAGCCTTTCACCTTTCTGAGGGTATGTACAATTTTCTTAATGCAAGATACTCAAATCTTAAGGATAATCCTATTCCAGATATAAATATTGATTTATTTCATCCTGAAATTATCAGGAAAATAATTACTTATCACCGTGAACAATTTTATACAGAAGAATATATCCAAAGCAGAATTTCCAACCCAACTACCGGGACAATTGATCACCTTCATGCAGAGATTACCGCTGCAACTGCTGTCAGGCTTGGAATAAAAAATGGATATAAAGGATATGCCCTTGAACTGCTTAGAGCAGCCGGACATTTTCATGATTCTGACCGGTCATTTCCATTGACGATGATACAGGGAGAGGAAAATGTCAGACATGATGCTGAAGCTTACAAAGAATATAAAAAACTGCATGCAGCAAACTCAAAAAAAAGAGCTGGAGATCTAATCGAAAGAGCTGCTGCAAATGGATATGAATCTCCGGATAGTTTCTTTACAGACCTTTCACACCTTATTCTCAGGCATGAATTAGGGGGACAAAAAGAAAATGGCATGAGTTTGATATTACCGTCAGAAGTTGAACCGGATTTAAATCTGGACTCACTCGCAGATATTGTTACTGATGCAGATTCTCTTTCATACTTCGATGCAAATATTCTGACGAACTGGGAGGAATGCGGGAAAGATAAAGTTCTTCTTGGTAAGAAGGTTCATTTTATGTATGACAGAATGTCTATGAATTCCCAGAAGGAATTACGGGAGTCAATAATATTCTCTGACAACCATATTCTTGGTTCTCCATCTAAAGATCGTGATATCCATGCTATATGGAAAATACTTAGGGAGATTTGTATTTAGTATGAAGAAGATTGGTGTATCGATCCCATGGGATTATTTATCAGGCAATATGGTTACAACAGATGCAGAAATATTAGAACAAAACTTCGGCAGTGCTCCGGAGTTTCTTAACTTCCTAAAAGATCTTGAAGTAACATATGTAGAACTAAGACACCGAAAAAAAGATATGTCCCAAACTGACATGGAATCTGTTTTCCAGCTTCTCATCGATTCGGAATTTAAGATTACTATACATGGAGATAATCCACTTCCGGGAAACACCTGGAACATCAATGAAGTTTTCCCCTGGCTTGACTCTTTTAAAAGGATAAATCCCAACGAAAATAATACTTTAATGATTACCCTGCATCCTTTTACCGGTGCAGAACCTGTAGATGACTACAGAGTGCAGACAATTGGATTTATTAAAAGATTAGATGATATGATAACAAGCCATAATCTTCCAATTAAACTTGCTCTGGAAAATCAGCGAAGTAAAAAAGTTAATGATCCCGCAAAATCGTTCAAAGGAGTTGAAGGTATATGGAAAGAAATTAACAGAACTAACGCAGGCATCTGCTGGGATATGGGACATTGTTATGCCAATCACCTTCTCGATAATAGCCTCTATCCTATCTACCCCCACTCTGAATTCACGGCAGCTGTAACCCATACTCATATACATGACCTTGGCCCGAACGGCAGAACCCACTGGGTATTTAAAGAAAACAGAGTACCCATAGCTGACTTCATTCGGCAGCTTAAAGCAGTGGGATACAAGGGAGTATATAATCTGGAATTAAGCTTCGATAGATTTGCATCAGAAAAAGATCATCCAAAACTTATTAAAGATACAATTATTAAACTAGGAAAGATGATCTGAACCACCTGACTGATAGATAAAGCTTTTTAATTCTTCAACTTTATGTTCAAGAGTTAACAAATCTTTTCCTTCAACAACAAGACGCAATACCGGTTCTGTATTTGCCATCCTGACAAGGAACCACCAGTCATCAAAATCTACTCTTACTCCATCAAGAAATGTCTGGCTCCCTGTAGAATATTTTTTCTTTAATTTATCAATGACAATTTCCCCATCAGGAACTAAAAAATTAATCTCACCAGAAAAATAGTATTTATTTATCTCTGTTATTAATTCTGAAAACGATTTTTTTTCCAGGCTTAATATTGCCTGTACCTGTAAAAAAGGAATCCATCCATTATCAAGATTAAAAAAATCTCTGTAATAGTAATGCCCTGGTAGTTCACCTCCATAAATTCCGTTTAAAGCCGGTAAGCCTTCCTGCATCGCTGTGTGTCCTGTCGAGCAGACGTAAGATTTACCTCCAAGAACTGCTATAAAATCTGATATAGAGTTTGTTGACCGGGCATCATAAAGAACACCATCAGCATCTCCCTTTTTTTCAGGAAAGTGCTTAAAATAATAAAGTCCCAGTAATGCAATAATCAAATCAGGGGAGACCCATTCACCTTTCTCGTCAATAAATATTGTACGATCCCCATCACCATCAAAGCAAATACCAAGATCCGCACTATTATTTAATACCTGATTTTTTATTTCACTCAAAGATGACTCAATTGTGGGGTTAGGGCCATGTGCAGGGAAGTTTCCATCAATATTATCATTAATAATTGTATACTCCCCTGGAAGATCTTTAACTATTCTGTGAACCAGTACTGAGCTCATGCCATTGGAGCAATCAACAATACACCTTAGTTTCCCAATACCTACCTTATACGTCTCAATTTTTTCAAGATACCCGGGGATAATATTAAGTACATTTCTACTTCCACCCGGCACAAATTTGCCAGGCGCTTCCTTTATATTTTCTTCAAGTTTCAATAAACCATTATGCCTTGATATTACAAGTGCATTCTTTCCACTTATCTTAAGACCATTATATTCCGGTGGATTGTGGGAGGCAGTAATCATTATTCCACAGTCAAATCCATGGATAATAGTTGAAAAAGGTACCCCCGGGGTATCTATCATTCCTATATCAGTTACAGAGCAACCAGCTCTTAATAATCCTTCAGTTAAAGCCTCAAATATTTCTCTTGAAGACAATCTGCCGTCTCTGCCAATTACAACCCTCTTTGCATTTAACAAAGCAACAAGGTAGTAACCTATCCTGTAAGCTGTTTCCCTATCCCACTCTGTACCATATTTGCCTCTAATACTTCCAAATTTAAAAATTGACATTAGGGACACACTTTTTGAGGAAAGAGATCAAGAAGCTCCATCAGATTATCAACAGTTATATCCGGTACCTGCAGATCAGGTAATTCCTTACCTTCAGGGTAATTACTTGTCTTAAGAATAACATTCAGACCAAAACCAGCCCTTCTTGGTCCTTCAACATCTCTGTTGGGCTGATCACCAATATAAACTGATTTCTCAGCAGAGATTCCCATTGACAATGCAGCTTCATTAAACATTGCCGGATCCGGTTTTCGCACACCTGTAATAGAAGACATAACCAGACTCTCAATGTATGGATTAATTCCTGCTTCTTCGAGTTCTACCGGAACAAGAACCCTGCTTACAGTATTACTGATAATTCCAATTTTATAACCTCGTTCGGATAATGCCTTTATCACAGGCAATGCTTCTGAACGAAGTTCTCTGAGTCCTTTTGATCTGGAGAAAAGTAAAGTTAATTCTTCTGCATTGGCCTTTACAACATCTTTTGGAAAATCAGGCAGAAGAAACCTTGTACATCGTTCTTCTTCACTCAATTCAATCCACGACTTCATTGCCCACTTTTTATAAGCTTTATCATTTAAAACAAGCTGTGCTCCAAAATCAGCAACATCACCGACCGCACCAACTATATCCATTATTTTTTTATAATTAGGCAGCCCCCAGTCTTTTCCTCCTGTTACAGGTTTACTTAAAGTTCCACCCTTATCAAAAAAAATTACCTCAATATTTTCAGGAGAAGTAAAATAACTTGTATCCCGCAAATATTTAATCATTAGAAGATCTCATTTCTTTTAGGATATCAATCCATGGTTCATTATTTTCAAGTTTATGAAAAACCCAATCCATCCAGTATAAATTCGCAATAACACCTTCCAGAACACTTCCATCTTTACCTGTTCTTCCATTCACGATATATGGGCCAGGGTCTTCTTTATCGCCAAGAACAATTAAACTCTGTGCGTCCGAAAACAACTGTGAGAATGAATCATCCTCCATCCATTCTCTGCTTTCCTCTTCAAAATAATACTTTAAACTTCCGTCACCACCATAGTAAAAAATATGACTAAAATAGTCTTCCGGTAATCGGAATAATATTCTGGGTCCAAGCTTTACCATTGCAACTCCGCTCATTGGTATCCAGAGAATTTCATGTTTTTTAAGAACTTCTGTAAAATTAGAAATAGCATCAAGTCGGGATTGATCCGGCATTTCACCGGAAAGCACAAGTGTATCGTCAATATCTGTCATCCAGGCACCCTGGTACAGGTTGTTAACCATAATTAATTCCTTTGATTGGTATTGTTAAATATTATTAACCATTTACAGAACCGTTGATAATTTTTGTAATCACACCAACTTTTCTTTCAAGCAGTTCTTTTGTTTTTGCTTCTGCAACAAGTCTTATCAACGGCTCTGTTCCTGATTTTCTAATTATAAACCACCAGTCATGATAATTAAAACGATAACCGTCTAAATCATTTATTTCTGCATCTGAAAATATCTCCATAAGTTCTGATATAACAATATCCTGTTTTTCAATTTTAAAATTCAGTTCTCCTGAAAAATGATATTTAAAAATATCTTTTCTTAGTTCCTGCAGATTTTTTTTACATTCTGACAGTACAGATAATACCCTGAATATAGAAATCCAGGCAGAATCGCTGTAGTAGTTTTCCCTGTAATAATAGTGACCAGTTAATTCACCGGCAAAAAGAGCATTTTTTTTCCGAAGTA
>JAUVLL010000320.1 GCA_030600745.1 Spirochaetaceae bacterium
GCAACAACATGATATTCCGGAGATTCTTCATAAAAATACTTCAAACTTGTTACAGCCCTGGGAGAAGCCTGAATTTCATCAAAGAAAATTAAAGTTGAATCAGGATCTATTTTTCTTCCAATAAATAGCTCAAGAGATTTAATTATAGAACCCGAATCCAGTGATGATCTAAATAATGAGTCCAGTTCAGGTGTTTTTTCAAAATTTAAATAAGCACAATCACCATATTCCTTATCAGCGAACTCTTTTAGCAGATATGTTTTCCCAACCTGCCTTGCGCCTTCTAACAGTAGTGGTTTTCTATTATCTCTGTTTTTCCAAAGCAAAAGTTCCTTATATAGAGACCTTTTCACATTTATCTCCTGTTTTATGTCAATTTACCTATAATTCATCTCCTGTTTATTGTCAATTTACCTATAATTTATATGCTATTAATTGTCACCCAGGTATAATAGCTAAATAATACTTCAAATAATTAGTTATATTGTCCTATGCTCATACCCCATAGTAACACCGGAATTTGATTATCTATTAATAATTAAATTTAAACCTTGATTTCCTATACAAGTTTGATATACTGTACAAATGAGTACAGTATATAAAACATCCTCCCAATATAGGTTTCAACTAATAGCACAGCTTAATGAAAAAGTTTTTCACATTGATGATCTGGCCAGAATATGGCAGATATCTTCTGTAAATACCTTACATGTTACAATTCACCGATACATTAAAAAGGGCTTACTGTTTAGAATTTACCGTGGATTTTATTCAATAGCCCCATTTGAAAAGCTTGATCCTTTCTTTTTGGGAGTAAAAGCACTGCATCAGTTTGCCTATGTAAGTACAGAATCGGTTCTGGCCGAAGCCGGTATAATTATGCAGATACCGTCTAAAATTACACTCATATCAGCAGAATCCCGACAATTTACAATTGGAAATTATGAGTACCAAAGCAGAAAACTACAAGATCAATTCTTATTTAATAATATCGGCATACAAGACAATGGAGAATTCAAGAAAGCCGGTATAGAACGGGCAATAGCTGATTTGCTTTATTATAACAGCAAATTTTATTTTGATAATTATTCCCTCATAGACTGGCAGAAAGTAAATAAGCTGCAGGAAATAATTGGATATCCAGTGACAGAATACAAAAAACAAGTTGGAGGATTATAATGATCTTACCCAATCCAAAAGAAGCAATACATAAAGCATGGTTGTATCGTGTACTTACTGCTATTTGTGACCATCAGTGGATTTCAGAACAATTAGCGTTTAAAGGAGGGACAGCTTCTGCTATGCAGGGATACCTGGATCGTTTTTCTGTTGATTTGGATTTTGATTATCTTTCAGACCCTTCAGATATGCCTCGCTTCAGACAAGAATTAGAAAATATTTTTGATGACCTTGGACTTACAATAAAAGATAGTAGTGATGCTGTACCGCAGTACTTCCTGTCCTACCCACAGAGTAAAAGTCAGCACGGGCTGCGCAGCACAATTAAAGTAGATATCACATTCCCAGCTCCAAAAGCCAATATATACGAAATTATTAGATTGAAAGAGATTGATAAAATTATAAAATGTCAGACCATTGAAACTATGTTTGCCAATAAACTTGTTGCATTTATCGATAGATTTGAGAAAAACGGGAGTATTGCCGGAAGAGATCTTTATGATATCCATCACTATTTCCTACAAGGATTTGGATATAATAAACAAATTATTAATGAGCGCCGTGGAATAGATGACATAAAACTCTTTTTTAAGCAGCTTATCAACTTTATTAACAAAAATGTCACCCAGACCATAATCAATCAGGATTTGAATACACTTCTTAATCGGAAAAAATTCCAGTCAATTCGCAAAACAATAAAAAATGAGGTTATTGTTTTATTAAGTGACGAAATAATGCGATTATAACTTAAAGCACTCCTTAGGAATAATTTTTGATGATTTGCTGGAATACCAAAATTATAACTTTAATATTCTTAGGATAGAATTTAATATACCTTTTTTATTATTGTTTTTTTCACTTTTCTGTATTTTTTCATCAACATTTTTTAAATCTTCAACCTCTTCGAATTCCTCTATTTCTTTACGTAAATCTTTATCCCTATCTTTAACTTCTTCCATTGCAGCAGCAAACTCAATTCCTCTTTCTAAAAATTTAATTTCAGATTCAAACTTTATTTCTTCCAACTTGCCCAATTCCTCCGATTCTTCATCATCCGGCAAACCTTCTAATTCTGGAAGAAGTTCTTCATCTTTTTGTTCTTCATATGGCACATTATTTTCTATAAGAAGATTCCTTTCAATTCCATCATCAACTTCTACAGCTAAAACTTCTTTGCCAGTTTCAAGGAAGCCTATCCCCCACTCCTTAGCCAATTTTTGAACTTTATACTTATTAAGATCTTTTTTTAGAATAATAAGGGTAGAGGCATAACTTCCCTCCTCAGGTAATACATCAAAATTAGAAGACAGCAGCTGTGTAATAGCCTGATAAAAATATCTACCATATCGTGAAAATATATTCATAGTTTCCAGATCCGAACTAGTATTAAGCAGGGTCATTTTATGATTGTCTGCAACTATCATCCTGCTATCTGAATCCAGATGGATCGCATAATCAGGATAATCATGTTTTAGCTGTTCAGAAATTGTTGATTTATTCATTTTTAAAATCCCAACATCCCACGGGTAGATGGATTAAAAAACACTTTCTTCTGCAAAGAGGCATCCTTATACTGTAATCTATCTCCGCAATCAGCGCAATAATGATCTTTTAAATAGCACTGGAAGCATGCAATTTCAGTAGAATGCTTTTTACAGTAATAGTGTTCATCATGCTCGGTATCTATCTTTTTCCCGCATTCCATCATTTTTTACTATGATATCAGAATTAGAACTGTAACTATAATCATTATCAATGATAAGTTTCTATTTCTGTAGATGGAAATATAGCGCTTAAATATGAGGATAGCGCAGAGATTAGTAAAGAACCAGCTTGTGACCCTAATCTTTCATCTTTGATATACTTATTAAAATTCTTCAAAGAATCTATGATTTTATTTACTGAAACTGTATTTGAAATGTTCAGGTCACTAACATTCCTATTTAACTCAATCAAATGACTATATGTTTTCTTGTATATTTCATCTTGTAACACTTGTTTCAACAATATGAAGACGAATTATTCAACATTCAGAATTGCTAAAATATTTTCTTCCTCTGCAAAGAATAATTTGTGATTGTGTGTAGATTCATTTCTCCAGTTCTTTCTATAATTAACAAATGAATTCTTTACCCGAGGTTTTAAGATCTTATTCTTTTCAAATTCTTCTTCAATTTGAAAAGTACTTAGTTTTATTTCTGATTGGCTTTTTAGAAAACTATATGCATCCTTTAAAATGCCTTCATATGCTTGGTTACATCTATAAATTGAATCTGTATGATACTGAACATCACCGCTATTAACAGCTTCTTTAAAATATGATTCTGCCCTTTCTAAATGTATCAGAGCACCATCCTTAATTATTTGTTGATGCCTTTTGTTTAGAA
>JAUVLL010000228.1 GCA_030600745.1 Spirochaetaceae bacterium
TCTTGTGAAGTCAAGTTATTTTCATGTACATGAATATTCGAATATTATATGTAAAAATTGCGTGAATATTTCATGTTCGTGAATATATTTATACTTTTTATGGACAATTAGCAAATTATGCGTTATATTTAACGCATGAAGAAAGCCAGTGTTGCAGAAGTACAGCATAATCTTAATTCTGTATTAAAATTTGTAGAGCAGGGTGAGAAAGTACTCTTAACAAGAAGAAATAAAGTTATTGCTAAAATTGTACCTGTATATGACACTGAAAATGATGACTGGCCCTCTTTTTATGAAAGAGCTGAGGAGATGTTTAAGGAAACAAAAGGTAAAAACCCTGAACAAATAATTCTGGATGACAGGGACGAGCGCCTTTGAAATTATATATAGACAGCAGTGTATTAGTAAAATTATATTATCCTGAACCGGAAAGTAAAGTATTAGCAGAATGGATTACAAAACAGAAACAACCTATTCTCTTTACGCAATTTCATGAACTGGAAATGACAAATACATTCGCTTTAAAAGCTTTTAGAAATGAGATTTCTGAGGAAAGTTTTAATGACCTTCGGGACATTCTTGAAAAAGATAAAGCTGCAGGTATTTTAGATGTAGTAAATCCTGATTGGTCTGATGTCCTGCTTGAGTCATTAAGAATATCAAAGCGCAGCAGCCCTGTGATCGGTACACGTTCTCTGGATATTATTCATATTGCTTCTGCTGATATACTAAATTGTGATACTTTTTTAACAAATGATAAAAGGCAATTATCTGCAGCTCTTGCAATTGGACTTAATGTTATGGATATATCTGTTCTTCAGGAATACAATAAAATTACAAAACCAGAAACAGATCTGGTAACATTTTTAAGAAATTCCCCTCTTTTGAGAGATGAGTTGGATATTTAATGGCAACTTCAGAATGCAAAAACTCAATTTGACATTTTGTTATTCATTGGTTATACTTTTAGTATGAAAATTGCAATATCTCTCCCGGAATCTATATTTGAAGAGGCCGAACAATTTGCCCGTAATGGAAAGAAATCACGCAGTCAGCTATATGTTGCGGCGCTAAAAGAGTATCTGTCTCGTCATGCATCTGACAATATTACTCAGACAATGAATAGTGTTTGTGATTGTTTGGAAAAGCAGGATACCGAGTTTGCAAATGCTGCTGCATTAAAGATACTTTCCAGTGAACCATGGTAACAATTAGCAGGGGGGATATATGGTGGGCTGATCTTTCTGAACCTTCTGGTTCAGAGCCGGGATACCGAAGGCCTATTGTAGTGATACAGGGAGATTCGATAAATCGAAGTAGAATTTCTACAGTAATCTGTGTTCCTCTGACAAGTAATATGCAGTGGTCTGATGCACCCGGGAACGTATCACTATCATCAAATTTAACAGGATTGCCAAAGGATTCTGTAGCTAATGTTTCTCAAATAATTACAATTGACAGAAAATCTTTTACAGATCTGGTAGGTAAGCTGTCTACGGCAAAAACGGAACTCATACTATCTGGAATAGATATCGTTCTTGGAAGATGAAATTTATACTCCGGGAGTAGGAAGTGAACAATACCATCCTAATAAAAAACGCCGGTACAATTGTAAAGAAATAGGGTTGGAGGTTAATCCGGGAGTTGAATTGGATATACAAAGAAATAAAGACTTGCCTAAATATATGGAGAAAACAGATGCCCGAATTTGAAGTGACATTTCCCTGTAATAAAAAGTCGAAGTATAGATTGGTAAATTTACAATTAAATCAGATCAGAAAAAAATATATGGAGGAGATGATACTGCTCCGGAAGCATTTAATATTTTTTCTCTTCTATTGGATCATGTGCCGGGATCTATGCTGTATCTTTTTGTGAAATCAGAGAGCTTAATACAGAAGGGATGTATCTTATGCTTGATATTTCTTTCAAAGAAAGGGAAAATTTTCTGGAAGAGATTAGGCTTACTCTATATGTAAATAAAGAATTTCCTGAAAAATATATTAAACCAATCGTAGAGTCCATGAATCATTGTGCTGTAAAAGATCAGCTCCATCCTTATATAAAAATTATCAAAGAGATTGCAGATGAAACTAAAGAAGCTGAAAGTACCTGTACCCGGGTAATCAGGAACCGAAGTCCGAAATATAATATTTTGTTTAATTTTAAGAGTAAAGCAGTGATCCAACATATTGTATCATCCAATTGGTAAAGCATTATGAATGATAAATCACAAAAATCTGTAGCGAACTCCCTGGAAGTAGAAGAACACCTTTTGCAGCATATGCCGTATCTGCTTCAGGATTTATGGGCATTGGGTAGTTCGGTTGATCAAATTCTTGATTTGATCGGCACCCTGCCTTTATCTTCAGACTCAGTTAAAGTTCTGGATCTCGGCTGCGGTAAAGGCGCAGTCTCTGTTAAGATAGCTTCGAATTTTGGTTTCGATGTTGTTGGTGTTGATGCAATGACTGAATTTCTCAAGGATGCATATAAAAAATCATCTGAATATCAGGTATCCAATTTGTGCGCTTTTATTGAGCAGGATATTCTAACTTATATGATCGAAAAGCACAGTTTTGATATAGTTATTCTCGCTTCCATTGGAGGGGTATTGGGAAGTAATGAGGATACTATTAAAAAACTACGCACACAGGTCAGGTCCGGCGGTTATATACTAATTGATGATGGATACTTGAAGAGGGGGGAAGTTTTAAGGAGAAAAGGGTATGAGCATTGCAGAAATTATAAAAAGACCTAATTAATTATCTTGACCTTCAAAAGGAAGAGTGTGAAATCCTTGACAGCGAATTCGAAGGTATGATTTGGGTATTGGAAAAATCAGCAGAATAAACCTCCAAAGTAGTTGAGTAATTATGTGTATAACTGTCAGTTGCCTGGAATAACTGTAGCTGTTATTCTGATCCCTTCTTAGAAATCCATCTCCTTAACATCATCAGGAACAATAAGTTCAGCTTCAGTTTTTGAAAGTACTTCTTCTACAGTTACCCCCGGAGCTGTCTCCCTTAATACCAGACCCTCTTCAGTTCTCTCCATAAAGGCCAGGTCTGTCACAATGAGGTTTGCTTCTCCTCTGGCAGTTAAGGGTAGTCTGCATTTTTTCAACACCTTAGGCCTTCCGTGCTTGTCTGTGTGGGTTGTTGCAATTATCACCTTTTTAGCTCCAGTACACAGGTCCATGGCGCCGCCCATTCCTGCAATAAGTTTACCTGGAATTATGTAGTTGGCAACGTTGCCTTCCTGGTCTACCTCCAGTGTTCCTAATACCGTTGCGTCTACATGGCCGCCCCTGATTATTCCAAAACTGAAAGCAGAATCAAAGAAACAGGCCCCTGGTTTTACTGTTACATGCTGGTTTCCTGCGTTAATAAGGTCTTTGTCAAACTCCCCCTCTGGCGGAACAGGGCCAATACCGATAAATCCGTTTTCCGATTGGAGGAAAATCTCTACATCATCGGGAATATAATTTGCAACCTTTGTAGGAAGTCCAATTCCAAGGTTAACTACCTGTCCGTCTTTCAGTTCTTTGGCTATTCTTCTTGCAATAAGTTCTTTTGCATCCATAATGTTCTCCTTTGGTTGCATAGGCGAGCAGCCAACTTGTTGGCGACCAGCCTATCCCTGAATAATGGCATCGATAAAAATTCCGGGCAGCATTATTGCATCCGGATCCAGACAACCTACATCCTCAATATGTTCAGCCTCTACAATTACATACTCACAGGCCGTTGCCATAAGGGGGTTGAAATTCTGAGCTGATTTACGAAATATCAGGTTTCCCGATCTGTCTGCTCTGTGGGCTTTAATAAGAGCAACATCTGCCTTTAAAGGTAGTTCCAGGAGATAATCTTTCCCTTCAATGTTTATTACCTGCTTACCTTCCTCTACGATGGTTCCAACGCCAGTGGGGGTAAGAAAACCTCCCAGTCCCGCGCCTCCTGCCCGGATTCTCTCAGCCATCGTTCCCTGGGGTATAAGAGTTACTTCAAGTTCGCCGGCACTCATCTGTTTTCCGCAGACAGGGTTCAAGCCTATATGATTGGTTATAAATTTCTTAATAATCCCTGCGTCAACGATTTTCCCTGCTCCCTTTCCCGGTGTTCCGGCATCGTTGCAGATAATTGTAAGATCTTTAAGACCGGCTGCAACTACTGCATCTACAAGAAGTTCCGGAGTTCCCACGTTCATAAATCCTGCAACCATAACTGAATCACCGTCTTTTATCTTTGCAATAGCTTCATTGATTGTTTTTACTTTATTCATTTACTGCCTCCACAATTATTGAAGTTCCCATTCCACCGCCTATGCACATGGATTCGACACCGTATTTAACGCCTTTTGTCTTCATATTGGCAAGAAGCGTAGCACACAGTTTTGCGCCTGTGCATCCTAAGGGGTGACCAAGAGCAATAGCCCCACCGTGAATATTTATCTTGTCCATATCACTGTCTAAACCAAGCTCTCTGATACAGTACAGTGCCTGGGAAGCAAAGGCTTCATTGATTTCGAACAGCTCTATGTCCTTGAATTCCATTCCCGCCATTTTCATCAGTTTGGGAATGGCATACCTGGGACCTACACCCATCTCATCAGGCTCACAGCCGATGGTTGTGTAATATTTCAGTTTGGCGATGGGCTTTACTCCCAGTTCCTTTACTTTTTCTTCGGACATGATAACAGTTGCACCAGCTCCATCTGTTGTCTGGGAAGAATTTCCTGCTGTAACAGATCCGTTTGCGGCAAAAACAGCCCGCAGATTAGCCAGCCCTTCCTTTGTTGTTGACTCCCTGATACCATCGTCAAAATCCTGCAGGAATGTCTCTTTTTTGTATGTACCGTCCTCCTGCTTAACAAACTTTGCTGCCGGCGTTGGCACGAGCTCGGTATAAAGCTTTTCCGCCTTTGCTTTAGAAGCCTTCATCTGGGAATTATATGCAAACTCATCCTGGTCTTCCCTGGATATCTTATAACGATTCGCAACATTCTCTGCCGTAATTCCCATTGAAGAATAAAGGTCAGCATGCTTCTTTGTATGTTCAGGATGAGGTCTCGGGAGATAACCCCCCATGGGAACATAGGTCATGGATTCTATTCCGCCGCCGATGGTGACGTCAGACCATCCTGCCATCACCCTCAGACATGACAGTGAAATCGCTTCCAGCCCTGACGAACAGAATCTGTTTACTGTAGCACCGGAAACTTCAATGGGAAAACCTGCAATCTGACTTGCCATTCTTCCGATATTCAACCCCTGCTCGGCCTCAGGAAAAGAGCAGCCGATCATAATATCATCAACATCTTTTTTTTGCAGGTTTTCAGTTTTTTCAACAGCAGCATTCAAAATAAAAGTTAGAAGATCTTCCGGCCTTGTATCTTTAAATGCTCCCTTGTTTCTTCTGCAGCCGGGTGTTCTTATTGATGTTACTATATATGCATCTTTCATGGCATTCTCCTCCTTAGTTTCTAAGCGGCTTACCGGTCTTTAAGATATGATCAATTCTGGCAATCGTCTTTTCTTCTTTTATGAAATCGATAAATGCCTCTCTTTCAAGCTTTAGGATGACATCTTCGTCAACTTCACTGTTGGCTCTGACCTCTCCGCCGCTTAAAACATAGGCAATCCGTTTTGCAAGAAAAGCATCATGTTCACTTACAAATTTTGCACTAACCATGTTAAAGATCTCAGCATTAATCATTCCTTGAGCCGATTCGCCAAAGACCTTGATCTTTCTC
>JAUVLL010000144.1 GCA_030600745.1 Spirochaetaceae bacterium
AAGTGGGTTGACTATTCCGTTGGTGATACCGGACCTGCGGGCGGTATTATATTTTATGACGACACTATTGGTTTTGACCTTGATGATGACGGTACCATCCAGGAAGATGAGAAAAACCTTATGAGTGACAGATATCTGGAAGCAGCACCGGGTGACCAGAATGGAGGTTCAAATATTGCATGGAGTAATATTGTTGACGAACCATCATTAGAGGATACAACTATTGGGAGCGGGCAGGCAAATACTATTGCTATTATTGGGCAGGCAGGATGCAATGATGGAGCGGCATTTTTATGTGATGTCCTGGAAATAACTAATGGTGGTGTTGATTATATTGATTGGTTTTTACCGTCGAAAGATGAGTTGGATTCAATGTATACAAATTTGTATCTGCAAAGTCTGGGCGATTTATCTACTTACTATTATTGGAGTTCATCTGAGAGTTTAGGTGGTGATACCGCTGCATGGGCTCATTATTTTGATAGCGATACCCAGGGTGGTTACGGGAAGGGTTCTGATTTCAGAGTGCGAGCTATTCGGGCTTTTTATACAGTACTACAGTAAACAGTTATCAGAAATTTGTTCACTGGTAACTGTTTACTGTAGTACTGTATAACAGCGATACTACAGAAGCTTAAGAACACTCTCCTTATCTTCTGAAAACACAAAAGCATCAATGGCAGAATCAAGTTTCTTTAAGTTAGTTACAGAAAGGATATGATTTTTCTCTTCTTCCGAAAGACCGTATTTTAATTCAAGCTGTCGCAATAGAACGTTATGCTTCTCTTCAAGCTCCCCCTTTGCTAACCCTTCTGCCTCTCTCCGCTTTGCCATATTTTCGAAGTAACGTTTATCCATCTCAGCTTTTTCACGTGCAAAAGCATACCGTCTTAATTTGTCATTACTATTAAAAGCTTTATACATCTCATGAGCTGATCTTAGGTCTTCATCACTTTCCAATAATATTTTTAACATCTTTTTGTCCTGTCCTTCTGCCTTTAAATATAACATCCATCCGGCCATTTTACTACTCATTTTCCTGTCTTTTATCTTAGGAAGTTCAAGAAAATGGATTATAAGATGATCTGTAAGAGCATATTCCCTAGGTTGCATGGGCGAACAGGAAGCTTGCTTCCGACCAGCCCTTTCTCTTCCTTCTGTTATCATGAAGAAGTTATGATATGCAGGTAATTCCGGTAAAAGTTTGAAGTCTAATATGTTGATTCCTACTGTTGGGAGTAAACTTTCATAATCACCTCCCTTTTTTAGCTGGGATGCATATAGTTTTGCCCAGTAATAAAGTGCCCTGTTGCGGAAGCCTGTGTCTCCTGTTGACTGTACTTCAATGTTGAATAATTTCTTGTTCTCATCTTCTACTTCAATATCTAAAACTGATAATTTATCATCTTCAAACTCATGGTAGTTAAACGGGTTCTTCTGGATAACTTTTGTTATTTCAGGAAAGTCTGAATCCTGAAGGACAGAATTTATAAAGGAGAGTACCAGATGGTTACTTTCTTTAGTATCCATACCAAACATATACTTTATAAAGATATCGGATGTAGCTTTGACATAGTTATTTTGTTTGTTCATTATTTGTTACCTCATAGTACTTAGTACTGGGTAAACAGCATTCCTGCTTCAGCTATTTGAGAACTATGACTTTAGTTAGGGGGTTTAGTGCTTAAAGTTAGGGTGGAATGACTAAGGTTATGGTCGGATAAGGATATTATAGCCATTTTAAGGGGTATAGTTTTGGTAACAGTTATCAGGGAACAGTGAACAGTTAACAGTGAACAGAATATTGGTAACTGCCGGAGATAGGAGTTTATTAAGGAGGAGTTTAACATGTTCAGAATCATTATCTTTTTATTTTTAGTTACTATGATTATATATTTTTCAGGCTGTAGCAATATCAACGATAGCTCTGTAGATATTCCTGAGGAAGAAGGTTTTAATAGCTGCCAGCCTGTAGGTATGTATATCGGGACAGCACAAGAGGGATGGTATTACAACTGCGATGGTACCCCAGAATTACTCATGCTTGGTGCGATCAATGGCCAGATTGCCCTATGTCTGCGCAACGGAACAAGATACGAAGGTTGGTATACTTCACTCGGCGATGATCTTATTGCGTGGTGTGACTGTTTGGATTGAGTATTTTTAGCGGTCTATATCATTTCCTCATACCTGATGCATGAACAAAAGGAAGTTATTGGTGGTTTTTCTACTTCTGATTACTATTGGAGTTCATCGGAGATCAGTGAAACCCAGGCGTGGGTTCAGGGCTTTGGCAGTAGTGTAAATCAAATTGCCAGCAATAAGAATAATGCTACGGTCAGGGTTCGTGCTATTCGGGTATTTTAGACAGTTGAAGCAGTAAACAGTTATCGGTGTTCAGAAATTTGTTCACTCATTCTAACCAGACAGGCATCTGTCAGGGACATAGGGATATTGCTGTATTTTTTAAGTGTTTTGTTCTGTGTTTTTTAGTGCTTCAAGAGCTTCGACATCGGCCAGATCTTTAGTCCTCCCGGATGCTTTCTTATTACGAATTAGATCTTCCAGAGACAAATAATGAATTTTTAATCCTTCAATATCAATTTCCAGGGACTGAGCATATGCTTCATTAAATTTAAGCCCGGATACTGCGGTCATAATATCAATCCGTCGGGGGGCAACACCAATTTGAAAAATTGTATCGTCTTCCTGTAAGTCACTGATGGTTAATCCATGCAATGGAGCCCCAAAACTATGCAATGTACGCAACACAGCCCTTGCATTGTCTGGTGAGGGCAATACCCAAAGATCAATGTCCATTGTGGCTCGCGGGTAACCATGTGCAGCAAGGGCATATGCACCTACAAGAAGGAATTTAACGTCCTCGTCGACTAAGGACTGCAATATGTCTTTGTAATCTCTGTTCAACATTATGATACCTGCTTAAGGATGTTACTTCCCGGGTAAGTGGCCAAACCAGTTCAAGGCGGCTTTCAGGTGAACCATGAACAAATCCATAGTTTTTCCCCTCATCTTTAAGGTCAACCCGGGTAATAGTTATATTCATGGTGTAAATATACCATTTCCCAGTTGTTTCCTCAATGAAATTACAATTTATTGTGGAACGTTTTGCATTCAAATATCTTTTATTATAAATGCAGCACTGTCAGATATTTGTTCACTCATTCTAACCAGACAGGCATCAGCCAGAGACATTGGAATATTACTGTAATATCCTGATAAACCAGAATCGACATCTATTCTTATTAGTGTTACTCTTTAAAAAGACATTCGTTATTTAAGGATTAAATAAATGATGATCAGTATTATTCCAAAAAAAATCCCTCTGTATTCCCTATTAGTATTATTTGCGGTTTTTCTTTCCTGTACATCCGGTTCCGGAAAAACTCCAGAGTATGATAAAAGTGAACAGAACTTACAGCTGCCAATACTTGCACAACAGGAGATATTAGTTGAAGAATCAGGTGATAGAACAGAGTATAGTATGTATAACGATATTACGGAAAAAGGTCCTGTAATCCCCGGAATATTGCAGGGGGCAGTACCCCAGGGGATGGCCTATTACTCCGATAAAGATCTGATGCTTATATCAAATTACATGTTTGACACCAGACCCGGCTGTATAACAGCCGTGTCTATGGTAGACGGGCTTTTAAAAAAAACACTGTGGTTATTAAATCCGGATGGAACTCCGCATATGGGGCATGTGGGCGGTCTGGCAGTAAGTGAAAAATATCTGTGGATTGCTTCCGGAAAAGGTGTGTACTATGTTTCACTGGAAACCTTCAATAACCAGACTGATAATACTAATTTGAAGATGACAGCGTTTGTACCGACTGCAGCCAAAGGCTCATTTGCTTCATTCAACAATGGAATACTCTGGATAGGGGAGTTTACAAGCAGGGATAGGACTTATACTACTCCTAAATCCCATCATTTCAAAACAGCAGAAGGGAATGTAAATCATGGATGGCTGGCCGGTTTTATTCTGGATATTGATTCTGATATGATCAATTCGGAAAATACAATTGCAGGTATAAGTTATCCTGATTACATTTTGTCTATTCCTCACGAAGTTCAGGGTGCCGTATTTATGGATGATAAAATTATATTAAGCCAATCATATGGCAGAAAAAATAACAGCAGAATTTCAGTTTATGCAGACCCTCTCAAAGATCCGGCACATAATTCTTATACAACTGATGACAGTAATTCAATTCCTGTATGGATTCTGGACAAACAAAATTTTGAACTGGAAATTACAGCTCCGCCTATGTCAGAGGGAATTACTGAATATCAGGGATATGCTGCAGTACTATATGAATCAGGATCAGACAAGTACAGACATACTGCAAAAAATCCCCGTGATAGAATAGATATCCTTAAAACAGAGATTCCTTAATCAGTTTTATCCATTCATCTTCATAGGAAGGGATAAACTTCATTAAAAACCCTCCCTGATCTCAATATTCCCGGTTTCTTTCAGCCATACAGCAGCCTTCTGTTTTGCTATTTCAAAAGATATTTTATCATTGAGTCCGTCAATGAAAATTTTTAGAACCAGCATCGGGTCATTTTCAAATGTGTTGAGCAGTATTCCCTGTCCGAAAGAGAAATACTCTCTGCTTTCACTGACAAGATGGAAGTCATCAAGACTCATTGCCCCTTTTGTATCAACTTTTGAAACCAGTTTAATATAATCATGAAGCTCAGTATCTTTCATATGAGAGAAGTATTTATCAAATAGCAATAGTACTGCACTATCAAGATCTCTGTCCTGATGATGATCAAAGAGTCCCTTTTCGCTGTCCAGTACAAGCCCGCAGTCAATAAAATATGTATCTTCAGAAATATTTCCACTTGCTACAATATTTGCTGCATCCTGAGAATTTATACGTTCTATTTTTTCCGGCTCTTTGCCAATGTGAAGAGCAAGTAATGCTGATCCCAGCAGTTCATCCATATGAGCTTTCCCGTCGTGGGTAATTATGGTGTATGACATCCGGGCACTCTATCATAAAATGGTTTTCTTATTCTACTGTTAGATGATATCTGTGGATATATCTGATAACTTTCCTATATGTTCAAACTGCTCAACTTTGCTAATATGTTTGCTGTCATTAGTTACGAATACAGCCCCATTTAGAATAGCCAAAGCATGGTATAATGAATCAGTTAATTCAGGATAACCACTTTTACGATTTCCGGTTCTTGCTATTTCAATTGCTTTCATTCGTACATTACTATTCGGTACAATAATATTTATTGCTCCTTCTTTTGCAAGATGTTCAATGTATTTTAAATGTTTCTGTATCTCTTCCACGTTGTCTAAATTACCGCATAGAACCCCCGTGATCTCGTCCAGTAAAAGACTTGGTACAATAATTTTTATCCTGTTTAAAATAGCGTTTTTTATAAGATGCTGTGAGTAATTTTTTAAGGGCCTGCCAAATATATACTCCAGAAAGACATTTGCATCTAATACATAAAGGTTATTTCCCATAATTTGTATTAGCTTCTATTCTTTTCTCTTCACGCATAGATCTTAAAATATTAGTCGGATTACTATCTATTGAGATTACCGGTAGCCCTTCCATCTCTTCGAGTAATGCTTTCTGTTGAGGCGAGATGTTTGTAGTATTAATATTTTGGGAATTTTTACTTTCCAGGGGGATTATTTTTGCGAGAGATTTTCCTTTTCTTTGAATAGTGAAAATCTCTTTTTTATAGAAAACTTCATCCAGCAATGTACCTAATTGTCTTCGGGCTGCCGTTACATCGATTACTTTTTCCATAATATCCTCCATATCAACTATATGAGTTAATATAGTTAATATAGTACAAAATGTCAATTGTTGTTTGTAATATATGAAATTAAGCAAAATAATTGATAATTATGTAAAACCTCCCTTGACCTATTGCATCCAACGGTTTAAAGTTTTTCCAATATGATTAAACGAAGAGGAAAAAAACCTGACGATATTTTACGGGGGACTGATTTCCCCTTATTATTTTTTTGATTTTTATTATACCGGCTTTTTAGCCGGTATTTTTTTTGCCCTTTTGAAAATTTAGAAGGTTGCAATATAAAGGAGTTTTTATGGGAGAAAACAGATTTCGGGGACGATCACTGGCAGTAATCAACGATTTTTCACTGGAGGAACGGCTGTACCTGTTTGAGAAGACAAAGGAATTAAAAAGTCTTTTCAGAGAAGGTAAAAAGGAGGAATTAAAGAGGTTTAGAATTGATGATTCCGATTTTGGTGTGTACGAAGTGTTTCTTGAGTCCAGTACGAGGACAAAAGAATCTTTTAAAAATGCAGCTGAGTTCCACCGCATAAAGATAAGTAATCTGGATGTCGGCGCTTCTTCGATAAACAAGAAGGAGAGTTATGCTGATACGTTTAACACTTTGGCAGGCTACAATAATCTGGTATTTATTGTCCGAAGTAAGCTGGAAGGTGTCTGCAGATGGATGGAGATTAATGGAAAGGCTTTTGCAGAACGGAATAACCTGGCTGTACCTCCTTCATTCATCAATGCCGGAGACGGGAAGCATGAACATCCAACTCAGGAGCTGCTTGATGAATATACCTTCCTCGAGAGGAATAACTGGAACAGAGATTCCATACATCTTGCTCTTATAGGAGATCTTTACCATGGACGGACTGTTCACTCAAAGGTACAGGGATTGAAGATTTTCAACAGTGTTCAGGTTGATCTGATTGCTCCCCCTGAACTTGCACTTCCTTCTCATTATACCCGTGAGATGAAAGCAAATGGTTACAAGGTGAGGACCTTCGATTCCATAGAAACATATTTACGACAGAATAAGATAGCCGATAAGTGGTACTTTACACGTCCCCAGCTGGAAAGAATGGGTGATGATATTCTTAAAATTGCAGATAGCCTAAGAGCTAAAATCTCTTTTCGTCAGGAATTCATGCAGTACCTTCCAGAGGGGACTATCTTTTATCATCCTCTTCCCAGGCATAAAGAGCATCCCACAATTCCCACATTTCTCGATTCCACTTCCCTTAATGGATGGGAGGAGCAGTCTATTAACGGAAAACTGATCAGGATAGTTCTCTTAGGTCTAACTGCCGGGAAGCTTGGTGATGACTTTCGGGGAGAGTCAGAAGGGGGCAAACATCCGGATGAGCCTTTTATAGAAGAAGTTGCAATCGATAATAACCGTTCCGTAAAAAAATATACCGAAGGAGTTAATCCAATTTCTCACGGTATTGTAATCGACCATATTTGTCGTGGTGAAGATAAAAAAGAGATTCGTGCTCATATTGGAAGGATTATCAGGGTTATGGAGCTATACGGGAAGGGTGGTGAATGGATTACCACTTCCCGGGAAAATCCGGATGCTACAAAGGGAATAATATTCCGTCCGGATCGGGAAGCATTGACTTGTTCTCAGATAAATAAACTTGCGGCAATTGCTCCCGGAGCCACAGTTAATATTATAGCTGACAGTAAAGTTATAAAAAAACTGCGACTGCATATGCCGTCGAGAGTTTACAACCTGGATTCCATAAGCTGCAAAAATAATAACTGCATCAGCCACCCTGCTCATGGAGAAAATATTCCTGCAGAATTTTTAAAAATATCTGAAAATACTTTTGTCTGCAGATACTGTGAAAAGGTCCATACCTTTAAGGAGATATGGAAATGAAAAATAAATATACAAAAGAACTTATATCTATAAGCCTGGAGATAGATGCGGTTAAACTCAACACAAAAAATCCCTTTCTATGGGCTTCGGGATACTATATGCCGATTTACAACGATAATAGAATCTTTCTTAAGGAAAAAAGTTACCGGGAGCTGATTGCAGATTCTTTCATCAGCAT
>JAUVLL010000190.1 GCA_030600745.1 Spirochaetaceae bacterium
ACCTACATCATCCAGTGCACCCCGGATGCGATGCGCATGTAACCGAAAGTTTAAGTGTGTGGATTACATACTAATTATCAGGCAAGTGCGGATGTAGCCGGTCTTTTGCACACAACCTCACGTAATCTCCCGCACGAGAAGCGTCCGCAGCAAAAAGACAGCCGGGACAAAAGTTAATGACGCAGCAGCAAATGACAGATATAATAGCAATATGATTTTTTTCAAAATATTTCTCCATAGATACCATTATAATTTTCGGATATTTATATGATAACATTATTCATAAATTATCTAGATTCAATATTAAATGATTATTCAGCATATAAAAAGACACTGGACACCATTATTAGTAATAATTTTCCAATAAAAATTGAAGGTGCAGACGGTTTTTTCAGAAATTATCTTATAAACAAGCTGTCAGTTTTGTCAGGAACAAGTACACTTGTCATAACCCCCACGGAGAAAGAAGCTGCAACAGTTCTAAAAGACTTTCAAATAATGAATAATAATGTTTGTTATTTCCCCGGATGGGAAAACATAATATTCAGTGGTAATAACTATCAATCTGATATTGCAGGCAGGCGGGTTAACTATCTCTCAGAGCTTTTAACAAATAAAGACATGGTTATTGTACTTTCTCTTAAGACATTTTTAACACCTGTACCTCCTCCTTCCTTTATTAAGGAAAGGATTGTAAAATTAAATACTGGAGATAGTATTGACCCTGTCAGATGGGAAGAGCTGCTTGTTTCATACGGTTATCTTCGTGTTATTAAAGTAGCAGTGCCGGGCGAATTTTCTCTTAAAGGGGAAGTATTGGATATATTCCCTCATGGCGGCGATTCTGCCATACGAATTGTATATGAGTGGGATGAGGTTGAAGAGATAAAGTTTTTTGATCCATTAACTCAGAAATCAAAAGAAAAACTCGAAAATATAACCATATATCCTGCAACAGAAATTTTATGGGATAAAGAACGTATTGATTCTCTTAAAACTATTCTGAAAGGCGGCAGGGAAAATCTGGAGATGCTTGAAGAAGGGAAAAGCTGCAGGAATGAAGAGTTCATGTTCCCCGCTACTTTTAATGAATCAGGAAGCCTGATTGATTATCTGAGTAATAATTCAAATATTGTACTAATACATGAGGATAGACTGTTAAATACATGGGAAATTCTTATAAAAGAAACAAAAGAACTATATAACCGTGCCAGACGGGAAGATCTTCCATGTATTGAGCCGGAATTGGTACTTAAAGATTATGAAACGCTTGTTAATTCTGTAAACAGGAAGATAGTTTTTCCTGATATAGCAAATCCCGATGATTCAAGGATTAGATTTTCATATGAACATGCAAGATCCTTCTTTGGAAATATAATCTATCTTAAAGAAGAGTTGGATAAACTTAAAGACGCCGGTTATAAAATTATCATATTTTCAGAATCTGAAGTACAGGCGACAAGAATTGGTCATATTCTTAGAGATTATGATCTGGATATTATTCCGGAAAGTATTTCAGAAGGATTTTCTCTTCCGGAGCTTAAACTAATTGCCATTCAGGAAAATGAGATATTCGGCAGAAGGCGGAGGGTTCCCGAATCTGTAGGACGGGTCAAGAGTCAGGTTATAGACAGCTTTATTGAATTAAATCCCGGGGACTATGTAGTTCATATCAATTATGGAATAGGCCGGTTTCGTAGAATTGACCGTATTAAGGCTGCAGGGACAGAGAGGGACTATATAGAACTTGAATATAAGGATGATGAAACTATATTTATCCCTATCGAACAGGTAAATATGGTTCAAAAGTACATAGGCAAGCAGGGAGGAGCTCCTTCTCTTGACAGACTTGGTGGCAAATCCTGGGAAAACCGAAAGAAAAAGGTGAGGAAATCTGCCCGTGACCTTGCTGAGATGCTTATTGATCTTTATGCAAAGAGGAAAAAAGCCAGAGGTTACAAATTCCCAGAGGATACAGACTGGCAGATGGAGTTTGAAGCGGCATTTTCGTATGAGGAAACTGTTGATCAGTTAAAATGTGTAGAAGAGGTTAAATCTGATATGGAGAGTGATCAGCCTATGGACAGGCTGATATGCGGAGATGTTGGATACGGAAAAACAGAAATTGCAATGAGAGCAGCTTTTAAGTCAGTTGTTTCAGGGAAACAGGTTGCATTTCTAGCTCCTACAACAATACTTGCAGAGCAGCATTATGAGAACTTTGAAGAGAGATTTAAAGGGTACCCGGTAAAAATTGCCATGATCAGCAGATTTGTACCTGCTAAGGAACAAAAGAAGATACTTGAAAAGACAAAGAACGGGTCAATAGACCTTTTAATTGGAACACATAGAATCATCCAAAAAGATGTTGCATTTAAAGATCTTGGCCTTTTTATTACTGATGAAGAGCAGCGTTTTGGTGTTAAAGATAAAGAAAAGCTTAAGAAACTCAAAAATTCAATAGACAGTTTAAGTCTTTCTGCTACTCCAATTCCAAGAACACTTCATATGTCTCTTATAAAGATCAGGGATATGTCCATTCTGGAAACTGCACCTCGCAGCAGGCGTCCTATAAAAACCATTATTCAGGAATTCAATGAAGAAGTAATTTCGGCTGCGGTCAGAAAAGAGGTGGAACGGGGTGGGCAGGTATTTTTTCTTCATAACAGGGTGGAAACTCTGCTTCCTACAAGAATATTTCTTGAACAACTAATGCCTGAGCTGCTTATAGAGACGGCTCATGGTCAAATGAGCAGCAGTCGGCTGGAGGATGTGATGCATCGTTTTATTCATGGCGGGTTTCATGTTCTTGTTGCAACAACGATAATTGAAAACGGGATAGATATTCCTAATGTTAATACAATTATTATAGATAGAGCTGATATGTATGGTGTTAGTCAGTTATACCAGTTACGGGGTAGAGTAGGCAGATCAGATAAACGCGCGTATGCTTATCTTCTCTATCCTGAAAAAAGAGCTCTTTCAGACATTGCTATGAAACGTCTTTCGATAATATCAGATCATACAGAGCTTGGTTCCGGGTTTAAAATAGCTTTGAAAGATCTTGAAATCAGGGGTGCCGGAAATCTACTGGGGAGACAACAGCATGGAGAAATACTTTCCGTAGGTTTTGATATGTATCTTCGTATACTGGATGATGCGATTGCAGAAATGAGTAATACGGTAGAAGAAACAGCTCCGGAAGTAGTACTTGATCTCGATTATTCCGGCTTTATCCCAAATGACTATATAAGCAATCAAACGGAAAAAATGGAGATTTATAAAAAGATATCTTCCATACAGGCAGATTATGATCTGGGCAGGATTGTGTCTGAACTTGAAGACAGGTTTGGACCTCTCCCTGATGAAGTAAACAGCCTCCTTTCAATTTCTGAACTTAGAATAATATGTAAAAAACTCTTTATCAGCTCATTAAAAGAGAAAAAAGGGGAGATTCGTATTACATTTTCAAAGGTTTCAATTATTTCAGTAGATAAGGTCCTAAGAATAATAAATGAGAGTAAGGGTGCTGTAAGACTGGATCCTCAAAATCCGCAGAATCTTATTATGAACAGCGGGAGAATAGGTCTTAAAGATAAATCAGAATTTATTAGAGAAAAATTGCATTATCTTGTATAATAGCATATCTGGAATATTGGAGTTGAAAAAATGAAAAAAACGTTTGATCTTATCTGTAGTGTCCGGGAGCTTACAAGTATTTTCAATACAAAAACAAATATTACGGGGCTTCTTAAAATAGTAGTAAAATTAGTGGCAAAGCATATGCAGACAGAAGCCTGCTCTGTTTTCCTTTTGGATGATTCTACCGAAGAGCTTGTTTTAAGGGCTACTGCAGGTTTGAATCCTGAATTTGTGGGGAAGATCAGATTAGCTCCCGGGGAGGGTGTTACAGGACGTTCTATGAAAGAACGTAAACCGATAAATATCCCCCGGGGATCAGATGATCCGGGATTTAAACATGTTCCAGGTATGAACGAGGAACAGTACAACTCGATTCTTGCAGTTCCTATACTGTATCAATCAGAGATACTCGGTGTTTTGGTTTTGGAAGATCCCTCAATTGATTATTATAATTCTCACGATATTAAAACTTTACAGGCAATAACTTCCCAGCTTGCCACATTTTTGGAAAATGCCAGAACGCTTTTGCACATGACAACAAAAGACGGGAAAATTCAGAAAAAAAATTCAAATCTGCAGAAAAAATTTTATAAAGGAAAATCTGTTTCTGAAGGGATAGCGATAGGTAATGCTCTTTACCTGTCAGCATCAAACGACGGGATTCTGCTTACAACAGAGAATCTTCATTATATTGAGACAATGGCTGCATTTGAAGAAGCTCTGGAAGCATCAGTTACTCAGTTGGAAATTCTACAGGCGAAGATGGATGAAAATTTGTCTGAAGCAGGTTCTCTGATCTTTTCATCCCATCTTCTAATGCTCAGTGATGATAATTTTTCAGGCTCTGTTCGTGACTATATTACGGATGGTGAAAAACCTTCCAAAGCTATTATTCGCGTAGTTAATGAATATATTGAATTATTTATAAACAGTAAAAATATCAATGTTCAGGAAAAAATCCTGGATCTAAAAGACCTTGGTCACCGAATGTTAAGAAATTTAACCGGTGAAATGAAGGAGGATGGGGATTATTCAGGTCAAATTATTATTGCAAAAGAGCTTATGCCTTCAGAACTTGTAAAGCTTGCAGCTCAGCATACTGAAGGTTTTATTCTTTATGGTACCGGATCTACAAGTCACATTTCCATACTTGCAAGATCTCTGGAAGTACCTGTTGTTTTTTTGACAGATATTAATTTTTTTGTATCAGGTTATAATGGACTTCTTATTGTCGATGCTTTTCAGTCAAATGTTATTGTTGATCCGGATACAAAACTTGTTGATACCTACCTTCTGAATTTAAAGCATCTTGGGAAAAAAGAAACTGAAAAACCGGATATTCTGGATGAAAGTATTACCAAAGACGGCAGGAAGATAAAAGTACAGGCAAATATCAATATTTTAAGTGATATAAGGTCTGCAAAGGAGTTTAAAGCAGAAGGAGTAGGTTTGTACAGGAGTGAATTTTTGTTTCTTATTAGAAACAATTTCCCTTCTGAAGAAGAGCAGTATTTAATATATAGACGTTTACTTGAACAAATGGAGGATGTTGTATTCAGGACTCTGGATATAGGGGGGGATAAAATTTTAGGAACAGCTGATAAGCCTGAAGATAATCCTTTTATGGGATTAAGAGGTCTTAGGTACAGTCTTAAAAATCAGGATATCTTTATGGTACAACTGCGTGCACTTCTTAGAGCAGGTATAGGTTATAATTTAAAAATACTGTTTCCACTTGTAACAGGAATTGAAGATTTTAGAAAAGCATCCGGTATTGTTACTGAGGTAATTGAAAAATTACACCAGGAGGGAATAGATTCCGTTAAAAAACCACAGATTGGGGTTATGATTGAACTTCCTTCTGCAGTAATGATGGTGGATGAACTGGCTGAAGAAGCAGATTTCCTTAGTATTGGTACAAACGATCTTGTTCAGTATCTTCTTGGTATTGATAGAAATAATGAGAATATAGCTGATCTGTATTCACCCCAGCATCCATCTGTCCTGCGGGCAATAAAAGAAATTATTAATGCAGCTCTTAAATATAACTGTCCTCTTTCGGTCTGTGGAAATGCTGCTGCAGATCCGGATATGCTGGAATATTTTATCGGGGCAGGAATAACTTCATTTAGTACAAATCACAGAATGATACAGTTTGTGAGACGCCAGATAAGTGAAATGAACTATGGCCATGCAAAATATTTTGCAAAAAAATCTCTTACTATGAGAACTGTTAAGGATATTCAGGAACTTATTGTCATGAAAAGGACTAAAATACAATTTTAAATCATGCTCTTTTGAAAACTCCGGTTCTCTTGAAATAATTTTCTATTTAAAATAATATCCGCACATGCGGGAATATGATAAAAGGGAAATTAGAAGCTATGTTTTAAGAACCGGGCGTTTAAGCAGGCTTCAGAAAAATGCTTTGGAAACTCTTTCTGATAGATATTCCATACCTTTTCAGAACAAACATATCAATTTTGAGAAAATATTTGGTAATAATAACCCTGTTATAATTGAAATTGGTTTTGGAATGGGGCATGCAACTGCTGAAATTGCTGATAAAAACAGGCATCAAAACTATATAGGAATGGAGGTTCACACCCCTGGTGTGGGAAAACTTCTTAGCCGGATTGATATTTTAAATTTATCAAATCTTCGAATTATCCAATATGATGCTGTCCAGGTTATTAGAACAATGATCCCTCCAGGAAGCTTGAAGGGAGTTCATATTTTTTTTCCGGATCCATGGCCAAAGAAAAAACATAATAAAAGGAGACTTATCAAACATGAATTTATTGAGGAGCTGCTGCCTCTGATTAAAAAAGATGGTTATATCTATGCAGTTACAGACTGGGAGGATTATGCTGAGCAGATATTAAGGGTATTAAATCAGTTTACGGAACTTAAAAATCCTTACGGCACTTATGCTGATGGAATTGAATGGCGGCCTGATACAAGTTTCGAGAAGAAGGGAATTAAGAAAAATCATAAAATTAGAGAAATTT
>JAUVLL010000006.1 GCA_030600745.1 Spirochaetaceae bacterium
CATGACAAGGGCGATTATGGTAAAGGCCTTGCGGAATTTGCAAAGACCTTCCTGGAAGCCGATTCAAGAGCAGAAGTTGTCCTTTTCGAAGGAATCACCCCTGGTGCTGTTGACTATACTGCTGTAATAAACAAGATTAAAAACTCCGGTGCAGAAGGTATTATTTTCGGCGGTTACCATCCGGAAGCTTCAAAGATTGTAAGCCAGATGAAAAAGAGAGCAATGGACATTCCTTTTATCTCTGATGATGGTGTTAAGGATCAAACCTTTATTAAGGTAGCAGGCGACTATGCAGAAGGTGTTTATGCTTCAGGCCCAATGGATACAACTTCAAATCCGATTGCAATCCAGGCTACAAAAGAACACCAGGATAAGTATGGTGAAGATCCAGGTGCTTTCTACCTGAATGCTTATGCTGCTGTACTGGCTGTTTCCAATGCAATTGAAGTAGCAGGTTCCACAGACTACGATGCAATGACAAAAGCTCTTAGATCAAGCTATGTTGAAACCACTCTTGGAAAAATTAAATTTGATTCCAGGGGAGACGCTGAAGGTGTAGGTTTCTCAATGTATCAGGTTCAGAACGGCGTTTACGTCGAATTGAAATAGTAACTGTTCACATCAAAGAGACAGTCTTTCAACGGACTGTCTCTTTTTAATTTCTAATCGGCTTCCATTAGGGAAGTCTTTCCCATTCTAACAGAAAGGAGCCATAACACGATATGGATCTATTATACTTTTTTGAACTATTTGTGGGTGGTATGATCAGAGGGAGTATTTATGCACTTATAGCCCTCGGATATACCATGGTTTACGGAATCATTAAACTGATCAACTTTGCCCATGGAGAAATATATATGATCGGAGCCTTTACAGCTCTGATATTTGCCTCTGTTTTAAGCTTTACGGGTATGAATCCCATACTTATTTTTATTATCGCATCCATACTCGCTATCTCTTTTTCAGTGGGCTATGGTGTAACAATGGAGAAAATCGCCTATAAACCCCTGCGAGGATCTCAAAGACTATCTGCACTTATAAGTGCTATAGGTATGTCAATGTTTCTGCAGAACTATGTTCTGTTAGCTCAGACATCCGACTTTCTGCCTTTTCCTGAACTTGTTCCTGATTTTAAATTTTTAGAACCAATCAAATATCTGATAAGTTCAACTTCTTTTCTAATACTGATAACTACAGCGATCGTAATGATCTTTCTAACATATCTCATTAAATTCACCCGTACAGGTAAAGCAATGAGAGCGACATCACAGGATGCCAGGATGGCGCAGCTGTTGGGAATTAATATTAGTAAGATAATTACAATTACCTTTGTCATTGGATCAGCAACTGCCGCCCTTGGAGGTGTACTTATAAGTACACACATTGGGCAGTTAAACTTCTACATCGGTTTTATTGCAGGAATTAAAGCCTTTGTTGCAGCTGTTTTAGGAGGTATTGGAAGTATACCGGGAGCAGTACTTGGAAGCTTTGTCCTTGGATGGACAGAAAGTTTCGGTACCGGCTATATATCCAGTGATTATGAGGATGTTTTCGCATTCCTGTTCCTTATCATAATACTGATTTTCAGACCATCGGGGATACTCGGCAGGCCTGAAAACAATAAAGTATAAAAGAGGATTAAATCATGTTAGATATACTTAAATACTTCAGTCTCAAAGAGATGAAGAAATCACTTATAATTTCCTTATGGTTTATGATTCTTACATTTCCCATAATGGTTATTAAAGTAAATACAATTGAAAATACCGTAATATGGCGTTGGGGAAGCCTTGCTGGAATGGGTATTGGATCATTTTTCCTGGCTACTCTATGGCGGTATCTACTGGATAGAAAAAAGATGCAAAGTCCTCTTTCCAGTAAAAAAACTCTTCAAAAAAGGGTTATGGAATGGTCAGATGCCAATCCCAGAGCAAAACAGGGCGCACTTATTGCCCTTGGCATATTTATTGTAGCTTTTCCATTTATTACATCCATGTACCAGACAAGTATTATGACAACCGCTCTTATGTACATTGTACTGGGACTTGGATTAAATATTGTTGTAGGTCTCGGTGGACTGCTCCATCTGGGATATGCAGCCTTCTATGCAGTCGGTGCATATACATATGCACTGCTTAATTATCACTTTGGAATCAGTTTCTGGATCTGCCTGCCGTTAGGTGCAGGACTGGCCACAATTATGGGTGTTTTACTTGCTATTCCGGTACTCAGGCTAAGAGGCGATTATCTTGCCATTGTAACACTGGGGTTTGGTGAAGTTATTAGAATAGTGCTGGAAAACTGGAATGAGTTTTCCTTTGGTCCAAGTGGAGTTGCAAACATTCCGCGACCCGGGTTCTTTGGAATGGATATGAAACTTCAGGCAGCAACCATCTACATCTACTTCATAATGATCGCAATGGTGCTTTTTACTATCTTTGTCGTCAGACGCCTTGAGAACTCAAGAACCGGTCGTGCATGGATAGCAATGAGAGAAGATGAGATAGCCAGTGAAGCCATGGGTATAGATATTACAAAATCCAAGGTGACAACCTTTGCCCTGGGTGCATTCTGGGCCGGTATGGTTGGGGTTATTTTTGCTGCAAAAACGACTTTTATAAACCCTGCAAGTTTTACTCTATGGGAATCTGTTATGATTCTCTGTGTTGTTGTAATCGGAGGGATGGGTTCAATTTTCGGAGTTGTTATCGGTGCACTTATACTTATCCTGCTGCCTGAATACTTAAGAGCTTTCTCGGAATACAGAATGCTCATGTTCGGTGCAATCTTAGTAATAATGATGGTATTCCGACCGGGTGGTATTATCAGCAATATAAGAAAAATCTACAAATTCGAACCGAAACCATCGCCTGCAGATGCCGGCAAAGAAGGGGTGAAGTAATGACACCTATACTTGAAACAAAAAACCTGACTATGGAATTCGGAGGGTTGACTGCTGTTGGTAAAATGAACTTCCACGTCAATCCTGGAGAAATCGTGGCACTGATTGGCCCAAATGGAGCAGGGAAGACTACCTTCTTTAACTGTGTAACCGGAGTATATAAGCCAACAAGTGGCGATATACTTATTTCTCCAAATGGAAAAACACAGCAAAGAATCAATGGGTTAAAACCTAATAAGGTAACTGAAAAAGGATTGGCCCGAACATTCCAGAATATCCGTCTGTTTGCAAATATGACTGTTCTGGAAAATGTTATGATTGGAAGACATACTAAACTCAAATCAGGCTTGATGGGTGCAATATTCAGACCCAGGTCAACACTTGAAGAGGAACAGAAAGTTGTTCAGGATAGCTACGAAATACTCATTGAGGTGGGTCTTGAACAATATGTAAATGAACTGGCAAAAAATCTACCCTATGGTGCCCAAAGACGACTTGAAATTGCCAGAGCCATGGCAACAGAACCAGCATTATTGCTTCTTGATGAACCGGCAGCCGGAATGAATCCCCAGGAAACCAAAGAACTTGATGAAACGATTATTAAAATCAGGGATGTTAATAAAATATCAATACTGCTTATTGAACATGATATGAGTCTCGTAATGAGTATCTCTGAAAGAATCTTTGTTATGGACTATGGGAAGTTAATTGCAAAAGGGACACCGGATGAGATAAAAAAGGATCCTGAAGTAATAAAAGCATATCTGGGAGATGACGATGCTTAAGATTGAAAATATACAGACATTTTACGGAAATATTCAGGCATTACAGGATGTTTCAATAGAAATTAATGATGGAGAGATTATTACCCTTATCGGAGCCAACGGAGCAGGAAAGTCCACTACCCTTATGTCAATTTCAGGACTCGAACCTGCAAGACATGGTAAAATTATCTTTGAAGGCCAGGATATAACACACATGGATCCGGACAGGATTGTTCAACTTGGAATAATTCAGGTTCCTGAGGGGCGACGTATTTTCCCCTTTCTTACAGTAAATGAGAACCTGGATATGGGTGCTTTCCTTCGAAATGACAAAGATGGAATCAAAAAGGATATTGAATATGTCTACAGTCTCTTCCCGCTTCTTAAAGAAAGACGAAATCAGCAGGGTGGGACCTTAAGCGGTGGTGAGCAGCAGATGCTCGCTATTTCAAGAGCATTAATGGGAAAACCAAAACTATTGCTTCTGGATGAACCTTCCCTTGGACTTGCACCCATTATAGTTCAGCAGATAATGGCTATTATTAAAAAGATCAATATAGAACAAAAAACAACTATATTTTTGGTGGAACAAAACGCCAATCTGGCTCTAAAACTGGCCGACAGAGGTTATGTTATGGAAACAGGCAGAATTACCTTAAGTGATACTGCAAAGAATCTTCGTGAAAACGATGATGTTAGAAAGGCTTATCTGGGAATATAGAGAATTTTGTTTAAAATCTTGCCGTTGTGAAGACATGATAAATCTTTTCTTTACAGCGGCTTTTTAAATTTACATTTTTATTGTATCCTCCTGCGTAGAGACTACCGCAGGAGGATTTTTTGGAAATTACAATATTAGAACCGGGAACCGGAGCAGCAGAGCTCACCGTCAACGGAAATAAAATGCTTGCTGTAGTTACAAACCTAAACAGTAAGATATACAAACAAATATCCAGACAGGATCTATTGTCAGAACCTGGTATTCTGATAATAGATGGAGAATCTAAAGAATGGGAATGTACAGAAAGTATGGAGCATGAAGGTAAACTTATTTTTCCGGGTCCATTTTATCAAGGGAAAACACTTGCAGATATTAATCCGGACATAGATATTTTACTAAACATGGCCACGGCATATCAGAAAGTTATCAGTGAGAATCTTCCTGTAACAGGTTTTTATCCCCCTGGTGTTTTTATTCCTGAAAATGGTGGCACTTTATTCTTTCCCCCTGCTCTTATTAACTATATTACGAATCAACTTTCAGAAAATGAAAGTTTGGAATTTTGGCAGCCCTACAATCATCCGGATGCCCGTGGAGAAATGCAGTTCTCTTTTATACTTGGTGTACTGGCATATAAATTGCTTTCAGGCAATCTGCCATATTCCGGATCTTCAATAATAGAGATAAGGGAAAAGATGCGTTCCAGCAAACCTGTAGAAATACAGTTTGTTAAACCGGGAATCAATAGCAGTATTGCTGTTTTAATTAATAACGCTCTCTCATTAAAAGATGTAAAACCTGAGGATTGGATAAAACAACTTATTCTATGGAGAAAAGAGGGTGCAGTAACTGCTGTTAGTGAATCGGAACGGCTTCAAATACAAAAAACTGCGAAAAAAAAACAAAGCAAACTGGAAAAACAATTTGAAAGAAAACAATTTTTTTCACACAACTGGAAGACTATTGCAGTAATAACAGCTGCCCTTATATTTGTAATTTCATTCAGTATTCAGCCAATTAAGAATGCGATGGAACCACCAATAACAACAGGATTGTCTGCAGAAGAAGTTGTAGAAACTTATTACACCGGCATAATGGATATGGAAGTTGAAATAATGGAAGATTGTGTAAATAAAGGTGTTGCCAAAAGTGATATTAATGAGGTTACCCAACTGTTTGTTGTTTCCAAAGTCAGAATGGGATACGAAGGCAAATCAGGGCTGGTCTCTGCCCAGGACTGGAATGATGGTATTATTAAAAAACTCGATCCCGGTGAACAGGTATACGGAATTGCCAACCTTGAAATAACAAAATCAGGTAGTTTTACATTTGTCGCTGACTATATCAGGTGGTATCCTGATATTCCGGATGACCCGGAATCCAATGAGATAATGCCCCCTATAAAGGTAAATATAAAAGATAAACTGACCCTTGAAAAAGTGAAGGATGTCTGGATAATAGTTAATTTGGAAAGAAAAACAACGGAAAAACAATGATTAAAGGTGTACTATTTGATATGGATGGGGTTTTGGTGGATTCAGAAGAATTTATCCGGAATGCCTCCATTTTAATGTTTAAAGAACTGGGACTGGAAACAAAACCGGAAGATTTTTTTGAGTTTATTGGAGCAGGTGAGGATCGTTTCCTGGGCGGTGTAGCAAAAAAATATAATTTTCAGTTTGATCTTCCTGCAGGTAAAAAGCGAACCTACGAAATATATCTTGATCTTATTAAAGGTAATCTGGGTCCATTACCGGGTGTTTTCAATTTTATGAAAAAATGTAAAAAAAGGAACCTTAAAATGGCTCTTGCAACCAGCGCAGACAGAACAAAAATGGATGCAAATCTGGTTGAAATGGGGATGACAGAAGAGAGTTTTGATGCAGTTGTAAATGGACTTGATGTTGAACATAAAAAACCTTCTCCGGATATCTACATTAAAGCTGCAAGTATGTTAGGTCTGCATCCTTCTGAATGTCTTGTTGTTGAAGATGCAGTTAATGGTATAGAGGCCGCAAAATCAGCCGGTGCAAAATGTTTGGGGATAACAACAAGTTTCTCAGAAGATGATCTTTCTGGTGCTGACTGGTTTGCAGAAAATCTGGCTGAAGCAGGGGAAGAAGTATTTAACTGGTAGAAGCGCTGTGTAAAACATTCAGTTGTGTTTACCCTCTATATAGCTTATTGCCCGATGCCTGACAAAAGTATGCAGACTTTTATCCGATTCAAGACTGTCTATTGGTAAAAAACCACCAGCCATACTGTTATGTCCACCTCCAAAACCCCTGCCCTCTAAAATAAATTTGACAAGTTCATTAGCTTTTATCTCTTTATTTATACTTCTGGTAGAAAATTTATAACCTTCTTTCCTGGGAGAATAAGCAACAACAATATTTACTCCCGCTATTGTAATAACAATATCACTGGAAGCTCCCAACAGAGAATCATTCCCGTTATCCAGATACAGGAACCCTATTTCGCCATACACCTCCACTGTCTTAAAGGCCTTTGCATAATCCTGCAGATCGCTGCGGCTAATCTGATTTCCCTTCAATTCGGTAATCAATGAAATATCCGATATATTATAAAGATGATAAAACATATTGATATCCAGCTCGGAAACGCCTCTGGTAAGATTATCAGTATCCATAAAAATACCATACAAAAGAGCGGTTGCTGCCATTCTTGGAATTTCAACATCATTTTCGATATAGTAATGGGTAATAATCGAGGAACATGCTCCAATTTCTGATCTTATATCTTCAAATTGATATCCGTTATTACCCATATATTCATGATGATCAATTACAGCGACCTCATCTGTCACCAGATCAATAACATTTGAATTACCCTTTTGAACATCCACGAGTACAGTCCAGTCCTCTTCCCCCAGGGTTGCCACATCCGATGCAAGGCTTAGGCGTATACCAAAAAGTTCCAGCATTTTTGAAGAGTTAGCCTTCTCTATCGCATTTTCATAGACAATCTGCGCATCAACTCCCCGGATTTTCAGCAGATACTGAAGGCCGAAGGAAGCTGCAATGGCATCGGGATCGGGGACATTATGGGGTTGAATAAATACCTCATCGGGTGCTTTTTTAAGCAGTTCTACCAATTCATCGAGTTTTGTCATTTCCTGCCTCCTATCTGAGATCATATCACTGTAGAAGCCAAGAGACAATTAATATTTTATATTTACAAAACCTGCTTATTGTAAAGTCTTTTTGTCAGTTTGAAATTTAAAACACGAAAAACGAAACAACAAAGGTTTGATTAACTTCTGTCATCTGATATTTATACTCCCAGATGGGAAATACTTCATTTGAGAGAAAAGAAGGCCTCAAAAGAGACCTTTTTATTATCAGCATTATCTGATGTGATGTTGAGAACAACTCCATCAGCAAGTCCGGCATCAAGACCGAAAACAGGAATTTCTGCATCCATAGCAGATTTCAGACCTTTAGTCATCTGTGCAGGATCTCCCATTCCCGGAACAATTGCATCCACATTCTGAGCAACAGCATCTTCAATACGACTAACAAGAAGACCGAAATCCCCAGCCGTATCAGAAACATTTACTTTCCACCCTTTCCCGGATGCATTGCTCTTAAACTGTTCAATCACATAGGCGGTAGTAGCATTTGCCATATATGGCGTTACAACTGCTACTGTTTTTACATCCTGTCCTTCTTCCCGGTCTCCCCCGGAAAAGACAGGAACAGTGATAATCACAGCCAGAACTACTGTGATCAACATTACACTAATCTTTTTCATATTTTCCTCCATATTATATATACCTTACAGGTATATATTTACTGATTCAGCCATTTTGGTGTTTTTTTAAAAGATTGCTTTAATGCCGGATAGAGTTCTTTAAAGATCTCCATTCCCCCCGCATAGAACTTATTCAATTCATTATCCGGCAGGTATTCCTTTTCTATATTTAAAAAACCGGAGGGAAGTTTATAAGTATCAAACCATCCCAATGCCCTTCCTGCCAGAACTACATTTCCCAACACTCCTGTTTCTCTTGCATTGGAGGCAATCAGAACGGTATAACCTGTAATGGAAGCAAAAATCTCCGCCCAGAGAGGATCTCTTGCTCCGCCCCCGGATAGATAAATCTGTCCAGTTGAATAATCGGTTTGACACATCACATCAAGAATAGATTTCAGTGCATATGAAGTCCCTTCCAGTACCGCCCGAAACATTTCGGACTGTCCCGTCTGTCTCCCCATCCCGATAAAGGCTCCTCTGGCATCAGGGTCCCGGAAGGGAGAGCGTTCCCCCACTAAGTAAGGAAGATAAAATAAACCTCCTGAACCGGGAGAAGCTTTTTCCGCTTCCCGTGTAAAAGTATCGAACGAATTTTCCGGAATAGAGTCTTTCCTGTTTCCTGAAAGTGTATTCAGGGCCCATTCAACATTCCCTCCTGTCATCAGCATGGGACCGATATTAATCACCTTTGAGGGGTCAGGATGTCTTAAATTGAAAATTCCCGAATCGGGGCTGACCGTTCTTTCTCCTGTTATTTTGTCAGCAGGAATCAGCTCTGGAAGATTTTCCCTGATAAGTCCAAGATAATTCAAAATAGTGGAGTCCCACTGATTGGACTTGAAATTCATCAAACCGGTAGCAGCCCCGTTTGTATAATCAGTTACAAAACGGTCAGTTAATTTCCAGCAGATATAATCGTGGGCTCCCAGTAGTATTTTTGTTTCGTTGTCAATTTCACAGCTTTTACTGCTCCTCAACCAGAGAATTTTAGACGACAGGCTACCAGGATCATTAATATTTTCAGTGGTATTATTAAGAAATTCTTCCCCAAGGTCCCTGTTTATCTGAATCCACTCGTCCCTGGCCCGGGTATCAGAATAAAGTATAGCATTCCCTTCGGTTCCTCCACGGGAAACACAGATCAGATCCTGCATCTGACCACTTAAAACCAAGGCTTCAGGAGTAATTTGATTCTGATAGGAGTATATATCCTTAACCCCTTTCCGAAAGGCTTCCCACCAAAGAAGGGGATCCTGCTCCACCCGCGAAGCTTCCAATACCAGAGGATAAGAGTGGGATGAGGTAAATAAAATTTCCCCTGAGCGTTCCACAAGCGAAACTTTAGTGGCGGTAGTACCGATATCAGCTGAAATTACAGTGTACATCTGACACCCTCCAGAAAAAGATGAAACCCTTCCAGATATTCTATAAAGCTCTCCTTCCCTGCCTGGGCTGCTTTCAGAAAGGATGTTCCTACAATTACTGCATCAGCACCCAGATCGGCTGCCAGTTTTGCATCATCAGGCGTATTAATACCAAATCCGAGAGCTACCGGTAATCCATAGATTTCGGCTTTCTTCTTTACAGTCAGCAGTCTTTCCTTTGATCTGGTATCACCAATAAACTGACCTCCTGTACTCCCCTCAGTAGACTGCAGATACAGAAACCCAGTAGTCAATCGGATAATTTCTTCAATTTCCTGTTCCGAGTGATGAATCCCGATAAAGTTTACGACCTCAATTCCTGTGTTTAGAGATTCCTGATATAATTTTTTCCGGTTTTCCACTGTTACATTGGGAACAAGGACTGCCTCAAGACCTACCGCACAACATTCCTCCATAATCGAATCAATGCTGTTAAAATTCAGAGTTTCGTTACAGAGCATAGATAATCCATGCATACCTGTCGAATGAACAATTCGCCCGGATTCATTTAGATATTTTTTTTGTTCGCTTTTTTTTGTATGAGCTCAGTTAAAGCTCTACGGATCACATGTCCGTCAAGATAGGGATTGTCAGTGGGAACCAACTTTTTTCAATTGTAAGGGTACCCCCGAAAAAATTCAGGTATGACCTGTTTTTATAAACCAGAATCGGGGAAACCGTTCAAACGGACCTCATCCAGTTCTTCAGCGCTGTAGGCTCCTGTTTCAAATAAGGAAAAGAACTCATCCGAAGATTTCTTTCCAAAAATAATGGCATCATCAGTATTCACTGTTACTTTAATTCCGTTATCCAGTAATATTCTAATAGGATGTGTCTTAAAAGATTCAGTCTGACAAAGCTGAATATTACTGGAAGGACATATATTTAAACGTATTTTTCTCTCTTCCAGAAATCGCATTACTTCTTTGGAACCGGCAGCGGAAATTCCATGCTGGACTTCATCGAGCTCCAGAACCTCAACACTTCTTCTTACAAAATCAGCATCCAGCAGCTCTCCTGCATGAGCTTTAAGTTTCATTCCTGTTTTTTTTGCCGCTCTGTAAATTGGAACAAAATCTTCCGGTGGTCCCATTCTCTCATCAGCAAAAATATCCAGGGCATTAAAAAAGCCAGATTCTATACATGGATAGATAGTTCTCTCTATATCCTTCAAATCCATTACTCTTATCATTCCTATATCCGGTGCAATGCTAATACTGTCCTTAAACAATGCTGTTTGTTCGCTGAATTTCCGAATCAACAATTCAATGTCCATATCAAATTTATCCAGAAATACAGAATCATAACCAGGTTCGATATAGGTAACACCGTCTGCAATTGCCAGTTCATAGCTTGCAGCAAAAAGGCTAAAAAAACGCTCCTGAAGTTGTTTATTTGTAGGGTTTTTATAAGGATAGGTAAAGATGCTATTCACTAAATTCTGGAAATCTGTAAAATCCGGAAAAGAATGAGCACCTTCCTTCAAATCCAGACCTTCACTTCTTACCCAGGAATGGAAATCACCACCCAAAGCAGCATGGTTATGAACATCTGCTCGGGGGACCTTCTGCATTAGACTTCTGTCCCCGGTTGTAAGAGCTTTAATAAATTTCTGGCTGTCCTGTTCTTTCATCTAATCCCCTGTAATTAAGCATCAATCACTCACAAATAATTCCTCTATCTCCTTACGCGCACCATCATCGAGTTTTGATATCAAATCAACAGCTTTCATATTCTCTTCAACGATCTCTGCTGCGCTCCACTTACTGGTTCCCCTGTAATGGGCTTTTCCGGAAGCAATAATATCACTCATAGTAAAAAGACCTCTTCAACAGAAGCTTCAGGATCGGGTCTGTGACAGTAGAGAAGATTTACATGATCCATATCAAGTCTTTTGAGGGAACCATCGATAGATTCCATCAAATATTTTCTGTTCAGTGTATTTTTTTCATTGGGGCCATCATTTAATCCCCAAAACACTTTTGTAGAAATAACATAACTGCTTCTTCGGAAACCCATTTTTTAAGAGCCATACCCATGATTTCTTCTGATTTTCCACCAGCATAAGCTTCTGCATTATCAAAAAAATTATATATAATTATTAAGATTTGTGCTATATTATCAACAAATGTCCTTACTTACAAAAGCAGTTGATATAAAAAAAGGTTGCAATAGTTCCAGGGGGGAACTGAAGGAATCCCGGAATGTAGATCAGTTGCTGTCCACTGTAGAAAGTATATATCACATTCGTGATCTCGATACATTACTGGAAAAAATCCTTTTCGAAGCCCGGAGATTTGTCAGAGCGGATGCAGGAACTCTTTATCTGGAAGCAAAGGGACAGCTCTACTTTAATTATGTTCAGAATGACACTTTATTCATAAACGAAACTGCGGAGCAGAAGCATATTTTCGCCAGCAAGAGCCTTCCTGTAGATAAGGCCTCCCTGGCTGGATATGTAGCTGTAAGCGGAGAACCCATATTAGTGGACGATGTGTACGATATTCGCAGTGATGTAACATTTTCATTCAATCCGGCTTTCGACAAGCAGTCTTCCTTTAGAACAAAATCTATGCTAATTGTACCACTGCTTACCAGAACCGATATTACTCTTGGTGTGCTTCAGCTCATTAATGCACAATCCCCTTCAGGTAAAGTTATTCCTTTTTCAGGGCAGGACAGACTCTACATTATGCAATTCGCTCAACATGCTGCAAATGCCATAGAAAGAGCTAAACTTAATCGTGAAATGGTGCTTCGAATGGTAGAAATCTCTGAACTTCGTGATCCTTATGAGACCGGACAGCATGCAAAACGTGTTTCAACATACTCCACGGAAATTTTTTCCATCTGGGCTAAAAGAAGGGATATCTCTACCAGCCTGATACGTGCAACAAAAGAAGCACTGATGCCAGCAGCAATGCTGCATGATGTGGGGAAAGTTGCTGTTAGCGATACAATTCTAAAAAAACCATCACTGTTAACATATCAGGAAAAGATATTAATGAAATTACACACAGTATATGGGGCAAGGCTTTTCAAAAATCTTGATTCCCACTGGGACCGTATAGCTTATGAGGTCGTGCTGAATCATCACGAATGGTGGAATGGCGAGGGATATCCTGGTAAAATTGAAAATATTCTGGAGGAGCCAGTTAGATTCGGGCCTGGAAAAAGAGGAGAAGAAATACCGGTCACTGCACGAATAGTAGCCCTGGCAGATGTATTTGATGCACTTATTTCAGACCGTGCATATAAAGAAGCATGGGATGAATCCATTGTATTGGAGTACATCAAAAATCAGTCAGGGAAACAGTTTGATCCCGAAATAGTTGAAATATTCCTGGGCATGCAGCCGGTCATTCGTTCAATTAGGGAAAGATACTCATACTAACCAAGTTATATAAAGCAGCTCTCCCTTTTTCAATTATTATGTTTAAAAACTATAAGTAAATACACTGCTAACTATATGCCTGACAGGTAAAGCACTTATCTCATTAAAATCATTATCACTAAAATCAAACATACCAGTATAAGCTAAGCTTGCACCGAAGTTACCCGAAAATAAGTAGTTCACCGACGGCATGAGTGTCAGAGCACCGGAATCAGGTGAATAAAGAACAGATAGATAAATATCCGTATCAATATCATAGAACGGCTGCATCAGATTGATAAGAATGTAGTGCTGTGCAAAATAACCAGGAAAGTACATACCCAGAAGATCACCAATCAGACCTGGAGAAGTTACTATTGTATTCTCAAAATTTGTACGCTCAGACTCATTATATCCTTCACCATTATAAAAGTATTCAATGACTGCATAGAGTTCCGACTCGAAGGTATATTCAAACCCTGCAAGACCGGATACAAGCCAGTCTGTTTTTCCTGGTAGTAGAGATACACCATCTGTAAAATAGTTTCGACTGCCTTTTCGGGCTGCAATTTCTCCATACATACCTACCCCAAACAGATCCAGCATAAGCGCAGCTCCAACTGAAGGTGTATAAGCATCACTTCCTTCACTATTATCATAATCCCAGAACCCGGCTAATCTGAATTCCAGCCCCGGAAGATAAAAAACAGCCTCTGCTCCTGCTTTTATCTCTTCATAATCAAGTCCCGATGACAACACACTATCAGGTAAGATCCCATACAGTTTAAGAGCTGTGCTATCTCCCAAATACATTCGAATTGACGCTGCATCAACACCCCGGAGGTCGGCATCCGGGTCTGCAGGATTTTTTAGAAGATTAGCAAAATCGATAGGGTTCCATCCATAACCATAGCCGGTGAGCATACTCTGCCGGCCGATCTCCATAGAGACATTATCTGTCAGATAGACATTGGCTGAAAGACGCATAAGATTGAAAGCATAAAGTTCATTTCCAAGGGTATCCGGAAACTCTTTCATTGAAAACCATGCAGAAAATGAAGTACTTTCATCTCCTGCATCCAGTTTGGCAATAAGAGATGGCATCATCCCAAAATCCTGAATGTCAAGAAAATTCCCCGGATTTATTAGACTGTCATATCCGTCCGATTCCGGTATATTGGCAAAAATTGTTATATCTGCAGATCCCGAAAAATCTGCCTGGGCAAACAATGGCAGTTGGATAACTGCCACAATGATGATTAAAAAAAATATCTTTTTCATAAAAGCCTCCCTACCTTATGCTCTCAAGATAACCGGTTGTAAAAAACCTGTCCTGTACCCTGCTGCTGTCTGTCTCAAACACATCAACCTCAACCTCTGTTCTGGAAGGTTTTGTATGATTTTCCATAATGTAACGAAAGGGGTAATCCGTACCATTTACAGTTTTGTAATCGTAAAAAGTCATGCTCTTGATATTTGCATTATTTTCAAAATAATCAATTTTAATATATCTGTAGGTATCCTTTGTAATAAAAACAACCATTTTTTCATAGGGGACATCAGAGTTTTTGCCAATAAGTTCTATTTTATAACAACTCTCTCCCAGGGCTGTTTCCTCCCCTGCCAGCCGGGGGGTGTACTTCTCTGAAAGGCCCTGACCGCTGTCACCCATATCTGCATAGGAAAAATCACTGCCCCCGGCAGAGTTCTTCTTTGCTGAACTGCTCAGTTTACGGGTCCTTCCTGTAGAGCCGAAACGGACCCAAAGATCATCCTCTATCATCAAATTTGCTGTCCCTTTCATACGCCTTGGAGCCGTATATATAGAAAGAGAGTATGATTTACCATTCTTCTGCATTGTGTAGCTTTCAATTTCCTGCACAGGCTGGGCTTCCCCGGATTTATAAACAGTCATACTGCTTGTACTGAAGACCCTGTCCACTTTAAATGATGCATCTGCTCTGTTAACAATTTCCTGCGCTGTCTGAGCAGCTAGAAACCCTATACATAAAACTGTCAGTAAAAGTAAACTTATCAGAATTTTCCTCATTTTTTTCTCCATGATTTAATGTTTAAACCTAATTTTTCGTTAACTATTATTAATATTGCCGGATGGAACAGAACTGAATAGAGGAACGCAATGGCCAGTGCCAGTGACAGTACTATTCCTGTACTTCTCATTGCCCTCATAATTGAAGGTATAAAGGAGGCAAATCCAATCACTGTGGTCAGGGTCGTCATAAGAAGAGCTGTACCTGTTCTGGCTATTACCAGATCCATTTCCCCCTTTCCCTCTCTTAGATACCTGTGATTTATATGGACCGCATTATCGATCCCTATACCTATAAGAAGAGGCACAACAATAATATTAACAAAGTCAAATTTTATCCCTGTCAGAGCCATAATCCCAAACAGAGTTATAAATGAACTTAGAAGAGGAAGCATTGAAATAACAGCCAGTTTAATATTTTTAAAATCAGCAACAAGAATCAGAAACACTGCAATAAGGGCAAAAATTGATGCCCGTCTGCCGTCTTCCTGTGCCATTAAGTTCATTTGATCCCCCACAAGAATCATACCCGTTCCCTTATCAGTAACAGATTCCATCTGATCAGTAAAAATGTCCCTGTAAGTTCCCTCCCAGGGGTTCTGTGTAGGACTGATTGAGATAAGATACGAGTCCCCATCTCTCGAGATAAGAGAATCTCTGATATTTGAAGGAAGCATATCAAGGCTTATTTTATCTGTGGAAGCCATAGTTCTTATTTTCTGATTCATCTTGTCAAAAATATCACTCTGCAAAGCTTTCATAGATGGTGAAACTCCAATATCAATATTATCTTCCAACATTAAAAAGAGTCTGTCAAAACTTGTTTCTTCTACCTTTGCCCCGTCCTCATCTAAACCTGTTATAGCTCCAAGTGTATGAACCAATCTGTTCATATTTCCCATATAGGCCATGTCTCCCATCTCCATGAGATTCATCTCTAATCTATAGAGTTCTTCCAGAAGGTTTTCTGTGTTAACAGTGGAAGAAGGATCCACACTATCCAGATCAATGATAAACTGCCTTAGGGAACTGCCTCTCTCTTTGTATTCTTTATCACTTACATAGAAATCAGCTAGAGATTCCACAGATTTAACGGAAGAAAGCTTATCAATTTTTTCGGATAAATCTCTTACCTCTTCCAGATCTGTAGAAATAATAAGAAGACCATCCGGAGCCATGCCAAATTCCTTTATCATCTCATCATTTAGATGTACAGATTCCAGCCCTTTTGCCTCCATCTCCAGTAGGTTATCCTGAATACCGACATCTCCTGCTTTTAGAGAAAAAGAAATAATAATAAGGGACATTATTACAGCAATCGTAATAGGAGCTTTAACAAGAAGTTTCCCAATTCCTGATGCTGCATCAGATTTAATTTTTACTTTTGAGAAAATCCTATTACCGGTTTTTCCTTTTTTTATTAAACGATGCTCCCTGTAAGCAAGAAGGGGTGGTATCATTAAGATCATAACAAACAGCTCACTTAAGATTCCCATGCCGGCAACAAATCCAAGTTCTTTTATAAGATTATTCTTGGCAACAGCAAGTGTGAAAAATGCTGCTGCAGTAGTTAGGGCTCCTGTAATAATTCCTGAACCGCTTTTAATAAGTGAATGTTCAACAGCGGTCTTAAAATCCGCACCTCCGTCCCTCTCCTGAATATATCCGGAAAGCAGGTGGATAGCATAATCAATACCCATACCAAGTAATGCAACAATATACATTGCAGTCATAATATTCAGTCTATGTATAATTAATCCGCTTAAGCCCAAAGTCCATAGTATACCGGTAATCAGGGGTATTCCCGATATAAGAGGAACAGAGAACATTCTAAAAATAAGAACAAGGAGCCCGAGAATAAGAACAAGAGCTAAAATGGATGATACAGCAAGCCCCTGACCGGATGTGACCATTTCGTCTCTTCCTACGGTTGTAATGCCTGTCAGACCTGCCTTAATTTCTCTTTCGGAAGCTATCTTTTTAGCCCCGGTTTCTATTGTATCAACTCCGGGCTGCAGGAGAGATATATCATTTATTGTAAAAGAAGGCTGAACAATCATGAGCCCCATTCTGTTATCATTGCTCATTATGTAAGGATCCCCGAACATATAGGATTCCAGAACTTTATCCAGCTCTGAGTCAGATATAACCTTTCCTTCTGCAGCATATTCAATAAGTTTTAGAAGCTCCCCCAACCCCTTAAATTGAGCAACAGCCTGCGACTCTTCATCAGCAAGCTTGTCACTGTTTCCGGAATATTCAGTTTCAAAGTCATCATTTATATGCTCCAAAAGTGGTACCAGATTCAGGTTATTGTACGAACGTTTTAACCTCTCAAGATCATCTATTTTTGTCAGCATTAAACCGTGTTCTTTGAACAAACTCATATCAACACTGCCTATTACACTGGAAATATAGGGTTTATAAATATCCTTTTTATATTCCAGGGTTAATTTATCAATTACATCCTTAACAGTTTTTTCCGCTTTCATTGGATCTTCTATGGATCTTCCATCAATTACAACCAGAATACCAGAGGCATAAGAAAAATTTTCAACAATCTCTTTAAAGTCTTGAACCTGATTGGATTTATCAGGAAGCATGGAATAGAAAGTCATTTCCATTTTTAGTCTTGCAATTCCAAATCCAAGTATCACTGTTATTGCAAGGGCAATCAGAAGGGCTTTCCCCCAGTTTTCCACTGACCATCCGGCCCATCGGCTAAGTATCTTTTCTCTGAAATTCTGATTTTGATTCATATCTCATCCTTTGACATACCTACTGTAGGTATGACTTTTCTAAAAATAAAATTTTATATAAGAAAACTAACTAAACACATATCCTCGCTAGTGTACTCTTTACAAGATCTTTACCAACTTCTTTAAGATCAGTTCCTGTTGTAAAACCGGAAACAAGCATTGCACCCTCTATCATTGCTACAATTTCGAATGCAAGTATCTTACAGTTTATATCCTTCTTAATAATACCTTTCGCCTGCTGGTCAAGAAACATCAATTCCAGCCCCTGCTGCATCTCATCGTATATAATTGTAACCATCTCCGCTATTTTCGGGAACTTTTTTATTCCAACAAACATCAGGTAGCTGTAATCCATATAATTGCTCACAAAATCCATGTTTAGTGATTCTGACATCATCTGAAATATATTATTAAAAGAAAACAGAGACTCAAGTACTTCTTCCAGACTTGCATTTTCACTCATAGCATCTGCTGAGAACTCCCGTACCATTTCAAATACAGTAATTATACATTCCAGGAAAAGTTCATCCTTACTGCTAAAATAATGGTAGATACCTCCCTTGGTAATTCCAATACCCTCTGCTATGGAACTCAATGAAACGGATTCATAATCATTTTTAATAAAATACTGCAGAGCTTTAAGAACTATTTTATCTTTTGTCTCTTTCATAATTACCCTTTTAAAGAAACATACCTACGGTAGGTTTCTTTAAAATTATCACTTAAAATATTTCTTGTCAAGCTTTTTTTAGATTTATACAAAGCAGAAATTCCCGTCCGGAGCACTCATACCAAGCGGTCCATATCGAGGAGGCACATCCCAATAAGTAAGATAGATGTTAAAACTATTTATTATCACTAAATTTCAAAACTTTCTATTGACAGTTAACTGTCAATACTATATATTATCCGTAATGAGGCAATACTATATATTATCCGTAATGAGGCAATAAATATGGGTGACAAGATACTTTCAAAACAGGATCTGCTTAAAAGAGCTAAAATAGACGATGAAAAATTCCGGTTTTTTATCAACCGGAAGATCCTGAAAGAAAAAGACAGTTATACGGAAAAAGATATTGAACAAATACGTGAGTTTCGAAAATCAAACCCGCTGGATCTTAATGATATTGTAAAGAAGTTCAAGCTAAACACAGAACAGGTAAAAAGCTTCAATACTTTAGGCCTTATCGAGGGTTCGCTTTACTTCTCCAGTAAAGACCTTGATATATTTCAGTCATGGCAAAAATTAAAACGTTTTGGATACAGCGATGATGCCTGCTTTAAGGTATTAAGTGAAGTTGGAGTACCCAGAGAGGAAAATCTCTTTGAGAATGAATCCCTAATACAACTGAAGGAACTATCGGAAACAACAGGAATACCCGAGAGAACAATTAAATTTTACGAAAAGGAAAATCTTATTTTAAAACCCCGGATATACAAAAATAAACGTTTTTACGAAATGAAAATATTAAATGATCTTATTCTGATAAGGGACATGCAGTATATCGGTTATAAACTAAGCAGTATTGCGGAGTTCCTAAACAGTGTAAGGGATGGAAAGGAAAAATCCATTATTACGAAAACCATGAAAGATGAATTAAACGAAAAAATAAAAATCGCAAAAGCAATAATAAAGAGAGTAGAGGCTATATGAATAAGAAAATGAAAAATAATCATACATCAGTACTATTTTTAGGAGACTCAATTGTAAAAGGTGTCTCCATGGAGAACGGACGGTACAAAGTCCTTGAAAGTTCTTATTACAATAAATTTAGAGAAACCGTGTTCTCGAACACAAAAAATGGCGGGAAATTTGGACTTACATCAGAAAAGCTTCTTTCAAATCTGGAAAAGTTCAAGGAATCTGAACCTGATATTGTATTTATTAGTATTGGAGCAAACGACTGTAATTTTAACTGGAAAGAGATTGCTGAAAACCCGGATGGTACTCATCTTCCAACTGTAGGAAAAAATCAGTTTGAAGATAATCTCTGTTCTATCTATAACTACTTTATTAAAAATGATATTCCCACTATTTCACTTAACTTCCCCCCCCTTCATGCAGAAAAGTTTTTTAATTTTTTAGCTTCGAAATTGTCAGGAGAGAATATTATAAAATGGCTGAGGAATATTAGCAGAATTTACTATCATCATGAATCCTACAACAATATTTTCGAAACCGTTACCCGGAACTATAGCATAGATATGATCGATATCCGAAGCAGGTTCCTGCTGGATGACAATCTGGATGAGCTGATAGGGATAGACGGAATGCATCCAGGGGCAGCAGGGCACGATCTAATATATAGAAGCATAACAGATTTCCTACTCACAAGAGCAATACATCAGAATCACGGAAGGGTTGCATAAAACCAGATTGTAGAGGGCAGGCCTATGTGCCTGTCTCTATAAAAATGGATTTTCGATAGTTAATCCCTGTATTTTCTGCCCATGCTGCATATCCTCTGTTACTAACACTGCACAATTTGAGTTTATTGCTGCTGATATTATTAAAGAATCGTAGAAAGAATATTTTGTAGTAGCGGAAATATCCAACCCTGTGGAAATAAATTCAAAACCAGGATAGTACACGTTTAGCTGTCTAAAAACCTTTTCCAAATATTCTTTGGCTGCAAGTACATTCATAGGCGTCTTGAATTTCCTTGTAGCTACATTATAAAATTCCTGGATTACCTGAATACTGATAAATCCTCTGCCATCGATTAATGCACTCTTTACTATCTCTCTTGCTTTTTCTCTTTTAATAGTATCCTCTAAATCGAAAGAATAAACAAATATATTTGTATCAATAAAGTAATTATCTTTCATTCATCTCATCTCTGGTAAATTTTCCTCCTGAATTTACAGTAGAGAGCATCTCCATTAGATTTTCATAATCTGCACTAACATTGCCACGATTCACGTACTTCGAAATCCAGTCACGGAAAAGTTTATTAAGGGAAGTTTTCTCATATTCTGCTTTTTCCCTGGCTTGATTTATTAATACTTCATCCACACTCAATGTAATGTTTCTTATCATACCATTTCTCCTATTACACTATAATAATACACACTATTTCAGTGCAAATCAAGATAATAATATTATTTTTTATATTTATTACCCTTATAATGAGAGTCAATTTCACTGGCAACCTGATGCGTTATTTTCTCTTTAAGGTCTTCCAGCAAACCTTCCATATCGTAATCATCTATCTCATCTTCATCAATAAATAATTTATATGGTTTCACACCCAGTGCTTTTGCAATTTCTTCAAGGGTTGCGGCAGAAGGATATTTTCTGCCTATTTCAATTTCACCAATAAAACTTGTTGATCTACCACACAACTCTGCAAGTTTCATCTGGGAATACTTACGCCGGGATCTGTATTTCTTTATATTGGTAAGTAAAATTCGCTGAATTTCAGTCATATCTATCCTCTATAAGCCATTAGAGTAATGCTAATAGAGAGAATAGTTGTTTACAATTAACATTTAGAGTATAAATTACAGCTTAAAGATAACTAAATTAAATATTACAGAAATTTACCTTTTATTATTCTATTCCAAATGGTTCTTTTTATGCTTTAATAGAAAAACTTAGATTAAAAAGGAAATATAAATGATATCAGGTAAAATCCGGAAGATGATGGAATCATCATCTTTTATACGTAAAATGTTTGAAACAGGTGCCAGGCTAAAACTCGAATATGGTGAGGATAATGTATTTGATTTCTCTTTAGGAAATCCTGCAATGGATCCACCGGGAACTTTTACAGAGACTCTTCTTGAAAAGGCTGCAGATCTGCATATGCACAGATACATGCCCAATGCGGGATACGTGGATGTAAGAAAAAAGATTGCGGATTACATTTCTTCAGAACAGGAAACCAAAATCACCGAAAATAATGTAGTAATGACCAGCGGTGCAGGCGGAGCTTTAAATACTGTTCTTAAAACACTGATAAATTCCGGTGATAAGGTTATAGCTTCAATCCCCTGCTTCATGGAGTATAAATTCTACTGTGATAACCATGGGGGGGAACTGGAGCTTGTTAAGGGCAAGTCTGACTTTAATCTTGATATCAATGCAATCGAGACGGCAATTACCAAAGAAACAGCTGCTGTTATTATCAACTCTCCAAACAATCCTTCCGGAAGAATATATCCACAGGAAACAATAGACAATCTGGCTCTGATGCTTGAAAGAAAAAGCAATGAAACAGGACGGACAATATATCTGATCAGCGACGAACCCTATCGTAAAATAGTTTATGATAATCTAACTGTACCTCAGGTTATGGATGCCTATAAAAACTCCATAATCTGCACCTCATATTCAAAAGATCTATCCATACCCGGGGAGAGAATTGGATGGCTGACAGTTAATCCGGAAGCGGAAGACTACACAAACCTTATCAATGGTATAATTTTATGTAATAGGATTCTCGGGTTTGTAAATGCTCCGGCTCTAATGCAGAGAACTATTGCCGAACTCCAGGGTGTGAGTGTAGATATTGATCTCTATAGGAGGAAAAGAGACTATCTGGCAAAAAAACTGGCAGAATTCGGTTATAAATTCAGAGTTCCCGAAGGCACATTCTACTTCTTTGTAGAAGCTCCCGAAGGTGATGATATGAAAATTGTGGATATGCTGCAGAAGGAACGAATTCTGGTTGTACCGGGAAGGGGTTTCAGTTTACCGGGTTACTTCAGAATTGCATACTGTGTAGAAGATTCAGTAATTGAAGGCTCAATGACCGGTTTTGAGAGAACAGCAAGAAAATCAGGTTTAAAGCAGGATGAAAAATGATTGATCTTTATCATGACAGAGAAATTGAAACCATGGATAAAGAAGCTTTGGGCGCTCTTCAGCTTCTGCGATACAAAAAAACTGTTGCAGATGCACTGAAAACACCCTTTTATAAAAAAAGGTTAAGTAATGTAGGAATAAAAAGTGCGGAAGATCTTAAATCCCTGGCTGATATTAAAAAAATTCCCTTTACTACCAAGGAAGATTTAAGGGAAGCATATCCCTTTGGACTGATGGCTGTAGACAAAGAGGATGTAGTACGAATGCATGCCTCAAGCGGAACAACAGGTATCCCTACAGTAATCTACCAGACCCAGGGAGACCTGAACAGATGGACCGATCTGACAACAAGATCTTTGGTATCTGTAGGCTGTCATAAAGGCGATATTTTTCAAAATATGATGACCTATGGCCTGTTTACCGGGGGTATGGGTCTCCATTACGGAGCTGAAAAACTGGGGATGCTGGTAATTCCTGTTTCCAGTGGAAATACAAAACGTCAGTTTCAGCTGATGAAGGACTTTGGAACAACAGTTGTTCATGCAACTCCAAGCTACATGCTCTATCTTTATTCAAAAATGGAAGAGTTTGGATATAAAGTTTCCGATTTTAAGCTGAAAAAAGCTCTTGTAGGGGCAGAACCCCACTCAGAAGAAATTAGAAAAAAAATAGAAAATCTTTTTGGTATAGATGCATATAACTCCTACGGTCTTTCAGAAATGAACGGTCCCAGTGTGGCATTCGAATGTGATCAAAAAGCAGGAATGCACCTTTGGGAAGATTCATACTACATGGAAATAGTTGATGAGAATACTCTTGAAGAAGTTCCGGACGGAGAAACAGGAGAGCTTATACTTTCCATACTGATAAGAACAGCTACTCCCATTCTAAGGTACAGGACAAGAGATCTGACTTCGATCATACCCGGACCATGCAGCTGTGGAAGAATTTCCAGAAGAATCAGCAGAATTAAGGGAAGAACAGACGACATGCTCATTATCAATGGTGTCAATGTATTCCCCTCCCAGATAGAAGAAGTAATCATGAAGATGCCGGAAATTGGAACCAACTATAGAATTGTTGTAAAGAAAGATGGATTACTGGACAGACTGATAGTACAAACAGAGGTAGGACCTTCAATATTTTCGGATGATGCAAGAGATATGAATGCTCTGAAAAGGCGAATAATTGATAACCTTAGAGCATCAATAACAATAAGCCCTCTAGTAGAACTCCATGAACCGGGGGTTCTCCCTGTTCAGGAAGGAAAAGCTATCAGGGTAGTTGATGAAAGAGGAGAAAGTAAATGATTTACAACAAAAAAATTGAGAGTATGAATCTGTCTCAGATGCAGGAGCTTCAGCTGGAACGATTAAAAGAGCTAGTTAAAAGAGTTTATGAAAAAGTACCTTTTTATAAAAAGAAGTTCGATAAAGCTGGGGTAAAACCGGAAGATATTCAGACTCTTGCAGATATTAGTAAACTACCCTTTACAACAAAGGGGGAAATGAGAGAAACATTTCCTTATGGTCTTCTTTCATATCCTCTGGACGATATTGTAGAGATACATACCTCCTCCGGTACCACCGGTACACCTGTTGTAGCAGGATATACAGAGAACGATCGGACACTGTGGTCTGAAGTAATGGCCAGGTGCCTGGCAATGGCCGGAGCTGACAAAACAGATACAATACAAAATGCTTACGGATACGGATTGTTTACAGGCGGTTTGGGAGTGCATCACGGTGCAGGTCCTCTGGGAGCAACAGTTATACCTATCTCCTCCGGTAACACCCAGAAACAATTACAGTACATGCAGGACTTTAAGTCTACTGTATTAACATGTACACCCTCCTATTCCCTCTTTATGGCAGAAGTTGCCAGTGAAAATGGTTTGGATTTCCGTGACTTTGCATTAAAATCAGGTATATTCGGAGCAGAACCCTGGTCGGACAACATGAGAGTAGAGATCGAGAAAAAACTTAACCTTAAAGC
>JAUVLL010000076.1 GCA_030600745.1 Spirochaetaceae bacterium
ATAGAATCCCTGAAATAGAAAAATATAAGGGAACACTCAATAAATCTGCAAATCAGTTAAAAAATTGTCTTGAATTGGTTACTGAACTGGAAATTCTGGACGAAAGACTTGGAAACTACGCTTTTTTAAGAAACACCGAGGATATTGGAGACAGTAAAGGTCAGGATAGACTTTCAAGATTTATGAGAATAACCTCTATTCTTGGTACAGCTTTAAGTTTTCTTAATCCGGAAATACAGGCAATAGATGAAAACACTATCAAAAATTACCTGGAAAATAAACTTCTGACTGACTATAAAATAATGCTTAAAAAACTCATTAGATTTAAACCACATGTACTCTCGGGGAGTGAGGAAAAACTTTTATCTATGCAGGTAGAGTCAAACGAGACACCCGGAAAGGTTTTTTCTGCTCTGACAGATGTAGATATGGATTTCGGTTCTATTAAAACACAGGATGGACCGCTTCCTTTAAGCCAATCAACATTCGGTATGCTTTTAATTAATAAAGACAGGAATGTAAGAGAGAGATCTTATAAACAGTTCTATTCCAAATTTTCAGAGCACAAAAACACACTGGCATCTCTTTATGCAGGTAGTGTTCAGCAGGATATCTATCAGACTAAAACAAGAAACTACCCTTCTACACGGGCAAAAAAACTATTTCCTGATAATGTACCTGAATCTGTTTATGAGAATCTTATAGAAGTGATACATGAAAACCTTCCACTGCTTCACAGATATTACAGTTTCAGGAAAAAAAGTCTTGGCCTGGAAAAACTAAAACCATGGGATGTGTATGTTCCGCTATTAAGCTCGATTACAACACACTACAGCTATAACGAAGCAGTTGAAATGATTATTAAAGCAGCGAAACCATTGGGGGATGAATACTGCAAAACATTAAAAAACGGTCTTCTGGGCGGCTGGGTCGATAAATATGAGAATAAAGGAAAAAGATCCGGCGCCTTTTCTTCAGGTGCCTATACAGGCGAACCATACATAATGATGAATTACAAGGATACTGTGCTTCGGGATATGTTTACTTTGGCTCACGAGGGCGGTCACTCCATGCACAGCTGGAACAGTGTTAGAAATAATCCCTTCCAGAATTACAACTATACAATATTTGAAGCAGAGGTAGCATCTACCTTCAATGAACAGCTTTTAGCCGATTATTTTTATAAAAATGCTGATTCTGATAGTATGAAAGCCTATATAATTGGGAAACGAATAGATGATATAATAGCAACAATTTTCAGACAAACCATGTTTGCAGAATTTGAACATGAAGCCCATGCTATGGTAGAAAAAGGGATTCCAATAACTGTGGATTCCATAAGAAAAAAATACAGGGATCTCCTTAAACTTTACTTCGGGGACGAAATGGAACTGGAAGAGGATAGTGATCTGGAAGGATTAAGGATACCCCATTTCTACAGATCCTACTACGTTTATAAATATGCAACCGGACTTTCTGCGGCGATAGCCTTATCGGAACGAGTGCTTAAAGGCGGTAAATCAGAGCAGAGAGACTACCTGAACTTTCTCAAATCCGGAGGTTCCAGATATCCCCTTGACTCACTTAAACTTGCCGGAGTGGATATGAGCAAACCTGAGCCGATAAAAGCAGCTATGCTGGTATTCAGGGAACTCCTGGATGAGATGACTGATCTGATGCTTTAGTAGGAATTGGCTCCTTATTTTTTACAGGAGTTGTGTTTTGGATGTAATGGACACTGTTTATTGACAATTTATACCTGATACATACATATCTTGACATTTACCAACATTTTATATATTTTTATACCCGTATGGGGGAAAACAATGGAAGATACCATCCTGACTATTGAAGAAGTAGCTAAGTATATAAAAGTTTCCGAAAGAACTATCTATGACTGGACCCAAAAAGGTGAAATACCTGCAGGTAAATTGGGCAATGTATGGAGATTCAAAAAAAGTGAAATTGATCGATGGATCAATGACAAACTGGAAAATAATAATATCAAAGGCAGTGGAATAAGCGACTTGAAACACCTGCTTGCTCCGGAAAGAGTTATTGTTACCAAATTTTCCACTAAAAGAGACATCCTGACTGCACTTATTAATAATCTCTCAGAAGCTCCTCAGATTAAAGATCATAAAAAGCTTGAAGATGCTATCTGGGAACGGGAAAAACTAATGAGCACAGGAATTGGTTTAGGCATAGGAATCCCCCATATACGTATCTACACAGTTTCTGATATTGCTCTATCAGTTGCAGTAAATAAAACAGATATTATTGATTATCAAACCCTGGATGATATTCCTATCCGTATAGTCTTTATGGTAGCCGCAGCGTATAATCAACATGCAGAGTATTTAAAACTTCTTGCATCAATCAGCAGACTGCTTAAAAATGACTCCTTTAAAAATGAACTGTTAAAAGCTGCTGATCCAAAACAGATCTTTACTTTACTTACGAAGGGGGAGTAAAAATGTTAAATCCACAATCAAGTATCCTATTTATTCTTGGAATAGGAGTTTTCGGTGGAATTGCTGGAGCATGGTTATTTCAGAAAATAAAAATCCCCCAGGTCCTGGGTTATCTTGTAATTGGAATTATTATTGGCCAAAGCGGAATGAAATTTATTAACAGTGATATCATAGTTTCTCTAAAAAATTTTAATTTTTTCGCTCTTGGTATAATAGGATTCCTCGTTGGAGGAGAACTTCACGGCAGTACAATGAAAAAATACGGGAAACAGTTTTCTGCAATACTCTTTGGAGAGGGTGTCCTTGCATTTTCACTTGTCACTATTTCTATCAGTCTTGTCCTTTATATTTTTACAAAGAATTTCGCAGCTGCATTGGCAGGCGGTATTGTGTTCGGAGCTATAGCTTCTGCTACAGATCCGGCTTCCACTATGGATGTACTCTGGGAATACCGGTCAAAAGGGGTGCTTACTACTACAATTATTGCCATTGTAGCTCTGGATGATGCTTTGGCTATGACGCTCTACGGTCTTGGAACCGGTGCTGCTCAGATGATCATTGGAGGAGACACTTCTATCCTGGAACAAGCAGTCAGAATAGGTATAGAACTATTCGGAGCTGTAGCTATGGGTGGTACAGCCGGTTTTTTTATGAACCTTATTATCCGATACAGCAGTGATAAAAATCGTACCATGATTTTTGCAATAGGAACATTGCTTATCCTAATATCACTTTCTATTATGCTTAATATAGATGTTATTCTTGCAGCAATGACATTAGGGATTGTAATTACCAACATGGCACCAAACCGGAGTAAAGAATTATTCGAACTTATTAGAAATTTCGCCTCTCCTATTTATGTACTTTTTTTTGTACTTGTCGGGGCCAGATTAACATTAAGCAGTATGCCGGGATTTCTATGGATTATTGTCGGACTCTATGTTCTTTTTCGAAGTGCCGGTAAAATGCTGGGGGCCTGGCTGGGAGCAAAAATAACAAAAGCAGATCCGGTGGTGCAAAAATATACAGGAATGGGACTCTTTGCCCAGGGAGGTGTTGCCATAGGTCTATCAATAATGGCCAGTCAGCACCTGGGAGAACTGACACTTGCCGATGGCATCAACCTTGGAGATATTATAATAACAGGAGTAACAGCAACTACATTTATTGTACAGATTATTGGACCTACAATGGTAAAAATTGCCATAAAACTGGCAAAAGAAGCTGGGAAAAATATAACAGAGGAAGACGTAATTGCTAAATGGAAGGTAGCAGATGTACTGGAAACAGATGTTCCAATAATTAAAATTACAGATTCAGTAAAACAAATAGTAACACTCTTTTCTGAAAGTGAATACTTTTGCCTGCCGGTTGTTAATCAGCAAAATAAAACTGTAGGAATGATTACCATGAACGACCTTAAAGAGCTTATGATCTCTCAGGATACCTGGGAATGGATTCTTGCAGAAGATATACTATCTACCGCATCCGATGTAATTACGAAAACAGAATCCCTTGAAGAAGCAATGATAATATTAAAGCAGCTTGGCAGAGATCAGCTTCCTGTTATTGAGTCAATAGCAAATCCGATACCCGTGGGAATCCTGGATACCAGGGTTGTCAGAAAGCTTGTAAATAAAGAGATGGTAGGTATCTAGCGGAGATCATGAAAGTATTAATTATTGAAGATGACAGCAGTATAGCCTCATTTATAATAAAGGGATTAAAAGAATCAGGATTCACCGTAGATTCTGCCGCCGATGGCGAAGATGGCTACATGAAACTCCTGACTGGTATTTATGATGCAGCAGTCGTGGATATCATGCTTCCGGGTATGGACGGACTTACTGTCATTGAGAATATCAGAGCAAAAAAGATAAATACACCAATTATTATTCTCAGCGCCAAAAGAGAGGTAGACGATAGGATAATTGGCTTTCAAAAGGGAGGAGACGATTATCTGACTAAACCCTTTTCCTTTTCTGAGCTGCTGGTTCGTATTCAGTCCCTGATCCGCAGATCACATAAAGCAGAAATAATAACAAATCTTGAATGTTCTGATCTTACAATGAATCTAATTTCTCACAGTGTTATTAGAGGCGGTACCACTATTGAACTACAGCCAAAGGAATTTTCTGTTCTGGAATATCTTCTAAGAAACAAGGGAAGAGTAATTTCAAAAACATTGATGATGGAAACTGTCTGGGATTATAATTTTGATCCCCAGACAAATATTGTTGATGTTGTAATTTCAAGGCTTCGAAGTAAAATAGATAAGGACTTTGATACGAAACTACTTCATACAGTCAGAGGTGTCGGCTATGTTCTTAAAGAAAATTAAAAACAGCTTTAAAAAAATCCATTTCCGACTTGCCTTGATTTTTTCATTAATTTTTATTATCTCTTCGGGGATCCTTTTTATTTTCTCCTTCTTTTTTCTTTACAGTTCCATGAATGAAACAGAGGAGGAAGAAACAAATAGAAGATTATTAAACTACTGGGCACTATTTCAATCGGAGGGAATAGATCTTGTTATCCTTGAAATTGAAAAAGAATCATTCCTTTACGGCGATCGTCCCTTCTTTGCCAGGATTGCTGACGATAAGAATATTACTCTTTTCCTTCGGTATCCTGAATCATGGGCAGTATATTCAATAGAATCACTGGAAAATCTTCCAATTAAAAAATTTGAAAATTCTATGATTCTGAATACAGAAAATTCAGAAAATGTTTTAAAAGTTTACACAGTCTGGTTATCTGAGAAATATATTCTGCAGATAGGTATAAGTACAGCAAGAAGTGTTCAGCTGCTAAACTTATACAGGCGGAACTTTATTTTTCTACTTATAGGATTGTTACTACTGGGATTCGGTGCAGGAGCTTTTTTCTCCGGACGATTTTTATCACCATTGCGTAATTTAAATTCAGCATTAAAAGATATTCTTTCCACAGGCGATTTTTCAAAACGTGTACAGGAAAGGGGTATCCGGGATGACCTGGAAGAAGTTATTTCCATGTTCAATACTATGGTTAAACGAATAGAAACTCTTATCTTCCAGATGAAGAGCAATCTTGATACAGTAGCTCATGATCTGCGTACACCAATGACTATTCTCCGGGGGTATGCAGAACGTGCTCTCAGTACGCCTGAGGACATCCAAACTGCAGCGGACGCTCTCTCAACCTCCCTTGAGCAATCAGAAAAGATAATTTCCATGCTTGATACCATTATGGATATATCTGAGGCAGAATCAGGAACTCTACAACTTAAAAAAGAAGACCTGGAACTCGATAAGGTTGTAGAATCACTAACCGAAATGTATCAATTTATAGGGCAGGAGAGAAATATTAGTATTACCGTCAAAACTCTACCATATCGAATATCTGCAGATCCGGTCAGAATAAGACAGGCAATTGGTAATATTCTGGATAATGCCGTAAAATATTCACCCAATCACTGCACAATAGAAATAAGCATGAAAGATCTGAACGATCAAATTTCCATCATCGTAAAAGATGAGGGTTCAGGAATCCAGCAGGAAGATCTTCCATTTATCTGGGATAGACTCTATAGAAGCCCTGGAGTTAAAGATATCCCGGGAACCGGATTGGGTTTAAGTATGGTTAAGGCTATTGTCATGGCACATAAAGGAATAGTCTCTGTGAAATCCTCTCCGGAGACAGGCAGTATTTTTACAATCAGTTTTCCTTATATCTAATTTAATATTACAAAAATGTAATGTCTCCGAAAGGTTATTGATAGTTTCTAATTGTACTATTTATACAATCAAGATTCAGAGGAAATACTATGAAAACCAGAAAATTTTTAGTAATTATTTTTTCAATGATAATTGCGACTGCTACAGTTCTTTCTGCAGACAGTGGTTATTACACCTACAGCCGTTCACAGAATCCTAACAGCCTCGAGGCAATTCAAAATACAAACAGACAGATTGCAAAAGAGGTTCTTCCCGCAATTGTATCTATAGATGTTGTAAGTATAATCGAAAGGCAAACTGCAACTAATATGTTTCCCTCGCCTTTTGACCTGTTCTTTGGAAGACCAAACCCAAATGAAAATAGTGAACCCAAAACCCAGGAATTTAGAAGCAGAGCGATGGGTTCGGGAGTTATCGTACAAAAAGATAACAAAACCGTCTATATTCTTACAAACAATCATGTTGTAGGTGAAGCAGATGAGATTACAATTCATATGGATGACGGGAGAGAATTTGAAGCGAAAATTGTAGGTACCGATCCAAGACGGGATATTGCTCTGGTCAAGTTTGAAACAGATGAGGATATTCCTGTTGCAAGGTTGGGAAATTCTGACGAAGTACAGGTTGGGGATATTTCATTTGCCATTGGTAATCCCCTGGGTTTCAGTTCAACCTTCACTTCCGGTGTTATAAGTGCCATAGGAAGAAATGCTGATAACAGACTTGGAACCGGTTTTACCGATTACATTCAAACCGATGCCGCTATAAATCCCGGAAACTCCGGAGGAGCTCTTGTAAATATATATGGAGAGGTAATTGGAATAAATACATGGATTGCCAGTCAGACAGGTGGTAATATCGGGCTTGGTTTTTCTATACCAATCAACAGGGCAAAGGAAATTATTGATGATCTTATTGTTTCCGGAAAAGTGCAATATGGTTGGTTGGGAATATCTATGGGAGATCCATCAGATAACATGATTAAGGAAATGAAACTTGCCAACAGATCCGGAGCCTTTGTATTCAATGTCTATAATGATTCTCCGGCCTGGAATGGAGGTATTAAACCGGGTGATTTTATTACATCGATCGATAATAAAAAAATAAAAAATGGTAGTGATCTCTTACAAATAGTGGGTAATCTGGAACCCGGGAAACAGTATCTCTTCAAGCTTGTTAGAAAAGCTAAACTTGTTACCACTTATGTTAAAATTACTGCCAGAGAAGATGAGGACTCTATCAAGAGTAATTCAAATAATCTATGGCCTGGCTTTACCATTGTGGGGATTACAGACGAAATTCAGAAACGTCTGAATCTACCTAAGAATATAGGCAAGGTCATGGTAGGTTCCGTTGCAGGAGGATCACCTGCGTATACTGCAGGAATAAGAAATGGTGATATTATAAAGGAGATTAACAAGAAAAAAATAAACAGTGTAATGGATTTTTATGAAATCTTAAATCAAAATAATAACAATGATGCTGAATTTATATTCAAAATCAATAAACAGGGAACTGATGTAATTCTTGGAATTGTTCAATAATGCTCCCGGGGCATGAACTATATAACCCCACATGCTGATATATTTGTTTTTGATATAACTTTTTTTATATTATCTGTTACAAAAATAACAAAACCTGCTAATTATGGCAGGTTTTGTTATTTTTGTTGACCATTGGAACAATACAAACTATAATAAATTCCTATTCAAAATTAGAAACACATTTAAAGGGGTAAAAGATGAAAAAATACGCAGTAATTAGTATTTTGATTTTAAGTCTGGTTCTGATGTTTTCCGGATGCGGACAATCAGAACAAGCAGAAAAAGTTAATGTAAGACTGGAACTTACAAAACAATCTACATTGGATAAGATTATTGCTTCAGGTGAATTAAGACATGGTTTTGAAGCTGGCTATATGCCATTTGAGATGATCGATAAAAACGGTAACTTCGTTGGTTTCGATATTGATATGGGGAAAAAAATGGCTGAAGCCATGGGTGTAAAATGGGTTCCTGTTAATACAGCATGGGATGGAATTATACCATCACTTATGACAAATAAATTTGACATTATAATGAGCGGAATGACTGTAACACAGGAAAGAAATCTGAAAATCAGCTTTGCTGACCCGTATATAGTAATTGGCCAGGCCCTGATTGTTAACAGCGATCTTAAAGGGAAGATTAATAGCTATAAAGATCTCAATGATCCTTCGTATACTGTAATATCGAAGCTCGGTGTAACCGGAGAACAGGCAGTGAAGAGGATGATCCCCAAAGCAAACTATAAGGCATTTGAAACTGAATCGGAAGGTGCCATGGAAGTTCTGAACGGGAATGCGGATGCTTTTGTTTACGATCTTCCCTTCTGTGAACTTTTTATGACACAGAGAGGCGACAGTGGGTCAATATATCTTTTAAACAAACCTTTCACATATGAGCCTCTTGCCTGGGCAATCAACAAAGGAGATCCTGATTTATTAAACTGGCTGAACAATTTCATGAATCAGGTTAGAAATGATGGAACATACGATGCGATCTATGACAAGTGGATAAGAAACGATGCATGGTTAAAAGAATTAGAATAAATACAATTTTAGCTGTCTGTGGTTTGTATACTACAGACAGTTTTTTTATAATACTACAATAAGAAGATAAATAATGATCCAAAAATTAAAATCTGTTCTGACAGAAAAGCATCATCCCTCCTGGTATATTGGAATTGGCGCGTTTTTTCTTATCATAATTTTCACTGCTATTATGACCTTTTCAGCTTCAAAACAGATAGATTATGTATGGCAGTGGCACAGAGTTCCTGCAAGATTTTTTACCAATAAAGTTATTAAATCCGATACTAAGGGTGAAATACAGGAAATATCCATCAAAGATAAAACTGCTGTAATCGAAGTTAAGACTGATGATGGTATAGAAATTTTCAAAGTACCGGAAAATGAACTTCTACTTAAGAAAGGTGATTTTGTATCACCTGGTACCATTCTGGCCGAATCAAAAAAAATAAAACCCGGACTTCTTATGCAAGGACTTGGTCTAACACTGCAGATAAGCCTGTATTCTTCCATTTTCGGAATAATTATTGGTTTATTTGGTGGACTTGCAAGAGTTTCAAAAAATCCCGGTCTTAAATGGCTTTCTACAATTTATGTAGAGTTAATTAGAGGATCTCCCCTGCTTGTGCAAATTCTAATCTGGTATTTTGTAATAGGTACCCTTGTTAATGATAATCTGACAATGATGGGAATGGGGTACATCTCTCCTGCTGGATGGGGAGTAATATCCTTAAGTGTTTTTGCAGGAGCGTATGTTACCGAAATAATAAGGGGGGGAATTGAATCTGTTCCAAAAGGACAGATGGAAGCAGCCAGATCAAGCGGGATGTCATACATGCAGGCAATGATCTATATTATACTGCCCCAGGCCTTTAAAGTTGCAATGCCCGCACTTACAGGTCAGTTTATAAGCCTTATAAAGGACTCATCCCTTCTTGGAATAATCGCTATACGCGAGCTGACAAAAGCAAGCAGAGAAATTGTAGCAAGCACAATGATGACATTTGAGTTCTTTCTAATACTGGCAGTTCTTTATCTGGTATTAACTTTTCCACTCTCTATGATTGTAAAATATCTTGAACAAAAGGTTAAGGTAAAATGATAAAAGTAAGAAATTTATATAAGACTTTTCATACACCTCATGATATACATGCACTGGTAGACGTTTCTGCAGAAGTTAAAGAGGGTGAAGTTGTAGTTGTTATTGGTCCTTCAGGATCAGGGAAAAGTACATTACTGAGGTCCCTTAACTGCCTCGAAGAGGTAGATTCAGGCAGCATTTTTATTGATGGAATTGAAGTACGACATAAAAAAACAAATATCAACAAAATAAGAGAAGAAGTTGGGATGGTATTTCAATCTTTTAATCTTTATCCTCATAAGTCAGTTCTTCAGAATGTTACAATTGCCCAGGAAAAGGTAAGAAAACGATCAAAAAGAGAATCAGCAGAGATTGCCATGGCTCTTTTAGAAAAAGTTGGGATAGCAGATAAAGCAAGCGCTTATCCTGACAACCTTTCCGGAGGACAAATGCAAAGGGTTGCGATTGCAAGAGCCCTGGCAATGAACCCAAAAGTAATGCTTTTTGATGAACCAACCTCTGCTCTGGATCCTGAGATGATCGGAGAAGTTCTTGATGTAATGAAAACTCTTGCAAAAGAAGGAATGACCATGGTAGTGGTAACCCATGAAATGGGTTTTGCA
>JAUVLL010000278.1 GCA_030600745.1 Spirochaetaceae bacterium
AATAAAATCAATTATATATTCTTTCTGCGGGTCATAATAAAGTGCATTGATTGTAAAATCTCTTCTTTTTACATCATCCTCTATCTGACCATATACATTATTATTATTGTCTTTGGATTCGGATCTGAAGGTAGATACCTCAATTAGTTTATTTGGGTAATACATATGTACAAGACGGAAACGTCTGCCTATTATTCTTGCATTCCAGAACATCTTTTTTATTTTTCCAGGAACTGCGTTAGTAGATATGTCAAAATCTTTTGGTTTTTTATTCAGAAGAAGATCTCTTACAGCTCCACCCACTATGTACGCATCATAACCGGAAGCAGTTAATTTAGCAGTAATCTTTACTGCATCCTTATCTATAAGGGATTTGTCAATCCTATGATCATCTTTTGTATAAATCCGGGCTATAGCCACTCTTTTCCCGGTTGGGGAGGTTCCATATCGTATAAGCAAAACAGTCTCGCTTGAATTTTTAGTATCTTTTGGTCTACTATCATAAAATTGAAAGATATAATAATCAAGGGGGAGTGGATATTTGTGTTAATTGAACCGAAAATACTGAAAGGGTTTAGGGATTTTCTTCCTGAAAAACAAATAAAACGAAAGAATATTATAAATATACTTGAAAATACTTTTACAAGTTTTGGATTTCAGACAATAGATACTCCTACTCTTGAATACAAAGAAGTTCTTCTCGGAAAAGGTGGAGGAGAAACAGACAAACAGGTTTATACCTTTAAAGATAATGGAAAAAGAGAAGTAGCAATGCGGTTTGATCTGACAGTACCCTTTGCCAGATTCATGGCAGCACATATTAACGAACTTATCTTACCTTTTAAGCGTTACCACATTGATAAAGTATGGCGGGGTGAAAATACGCAGAGAGGAAGATACAGAGAATTTATTCAGTGTGATTTTGACATTGTAGGGGTAGATAATGCTTCTGCAGATTTCGAGATTCTTCAACTAATGCATAGTTCTTTTAAAGCAATTGGAGTTGAAAATATTAAATTTAAAGTAAATCACAGAGGAATATTTAATAATTTCCTTACAAAGATAGAAGCATCTGATAAGGCAGTTGAGATTATGAGAACTGTTGATAAAATAGGTAAAATCGGCAAAGATAAAGTCCTTGAAATTCTAACTGATTTGACTAATTCTGATTCTGCGGGGGAAATATTGGATTATATAGAGCCTGAAGCAGGCTTTTTACAGACTCTCGATAAAATTACAGTTATGTCCGGTGGGAAATCTGAAGCATCAGATAGACTCTATGAAGTTTATGAATATTTGAAAGTGATAGGAATAGAGGATCTGTTTACACTGGATCCATCAATTACCCGCGGTCTTGATTACTATACAGGCATTGTTTATGAAACTTTCCTTAAAGATCTTCCGGAACTTGGTTCTGTCTGTTCAGGCGGCAGATATAATAATCTTGCATCCATTTATACAAAAAAAAATATACCCGGAGTTGGTTCCTCCATAGGTCTGGACCGCTTAATGGCAGGTCTTGAAGAACTTGGACTTATTGAAAAAAAAGTTCCAGGTTCAGATGTTATAGTACTTAATATTGAAGGTTCCTCAGTATCGCACAATCACTTCATTGCTTCTGTTATTAGAGATTCAGGATTATCCTGTGAAGTTTATCTTGCTGATAAAAAAATTGGTAATCAGTTTGGATTTGCTGATAAAAAAGGTATTTCTTTTGCAATACTCTGCGGATCTGATGAAATAGATGCAGATAAAGTAACTTTAAAAAACATCAATACCAGAGAAAACTTTAATAAAATAAACCTTGGTGAAGCTATTGATATAATTAGGAAATCACGGGAACAGTAATATTATGAACAATTTACCGGTATATACACAAAAAGAAAAAATACTCACCAAACTGGAAAAAAATCAGGTTATAGTAGTTGAAAGCCCAACGGGTTCCGGGAAAACAACTCAATTACCAATAATACTGCTGGAAGCCGGCTATGGAGATTCAGGTGTAATCGGAGTAACCCAGCCCAGACGAATAGCAACAGTTTCTGTAAGCGAATTTATTGGTAATCATCTGGAAGCCGGATACCGTAATATTGTTGCTTATAAAATGCGCTTTGAAGATACTACAGATATCTATACAAAAATTAAAATCATGACTGATGGAATCCTTCTTCAGGAACTGAAAGCTGATAAACTTCTTTCGAAATATTCTGTAATTATGGTAGATGAAGCACACGAAAGAAGTCTGAATATTGATTTTATACTTGGTCTTCTTAAAAGTATTCTTGATGTCAGAAAAGACCTCAAAGTTATTATTTCATCTGCAACAATAAATGGTGAAATTTTTTCTGAATACTTTGATAATGCCCCTATTGTTCATATCGAAACAAGGGTATTCCCCATACAGACAATCTATGTCAATCTACCTGCTGAGGATCATTATGAGAATATGCTCCATAAAATTGGAGATATTGTGGCCAATGAGGTAAGGAAAAAAGAACGCGGCGATGTGCTGGTTTTTCTTCCAGGTGAACGTGCTATAAAAGAATGTGTTACGCTACTTCAAAGCAGCAGAGTCTCGAAAAAACTATTTCTTATTCCTCTATACGGCAGACTTTCAAAAGAAGAGCAGGAACGTGTATTTCTAAAAACACCTTCCGGTAAAATAAAAGTAGTTGTATCAACAAATATTGCAGAAACCAGTATAACAATAGACGGTATTAAAACTGTTATTGATCCGGGTCTTGCCAAAATTAATTTTTACAGTCCAAGAACTTTTACTGAATCGCTTATTGAAAGTCCTGTATCCAGAGCATCATCCAATCAAAGGAAAGGCAGGTCAGGCAGAACCGGCCCCGGCACATGCTACAGATTATTCTCAAAACGTGATTTTGATTCCAGGAGTCTATATACTCTGGAAGAGATTTTTCGTACCGATCTCTCTGAAGTTGTTCTTTTAATGGCTGAGCTTGGTATTACTGATTTTAATAGTTTTGACTTTATATCTACTCCCGGACAGCAGGGTATTTTCGGTGCAATAGAAACACTCAGGCTCCTTGGAGCAATAACTAAAGGGAATACCCTTACGAAAGCCGGTAAAATGATGGTCAAATTCCCATTACTTCCAAGGCATTCCAGAATGATAGTTGAAGCAATTCTAAGATATCCGGATGTTCTTGAAGAAGTACTGGTATCATCAGCCTTCCTTTCTTCCCATTCCCCTTTCTTACTTCCTCAGGGAGAAGAAATTGAGGCAAGAAATGCCCAGCATCATTTTAGAGACCCATCCGGAGATTTCATTTCAAATCTTAAACTTTTTAGAACCTATATTTTAATAAAGGAAACTGAAAAGAAAAAGAAATTCTGTAATGATTTTTATCTGGATTTTCGTACAATGAATATGATTGTAAATATAAAAGAACAGCTTGAAAGCATTATTTCGGATATGGGAATACCTATGACTTCCGGAGGCAGCCAAAAAGATTTACTCTGTTCAATTTCTGCAGGTCTTATTCAGTTTGTATGTGTCCGGTCCGGAAGATCCGCTTACAAAAGCCTTACAGCCGGACAAATACATATCCATCCCGGATCTGTAATGTTTAGAGAATCTCCCGAATACATCGTCGCAGGTGAAATTGTTAAAACCTCAAGAATGTTCGCACGGTCTGTTTCCACTCTAAAAAGATCATGGCTCAATGAAATTTCTCCTGAACTTATCAAACTTGTTCCCGAAAAAGCCGGATCTGTTCAGAAAAGGAAGAAAACAAAAGATACTTCAAACAGTATAACTATTAACAATACAGTTTTTGAGCTTATTCCATTTAAAGGTAAAAAGAAAATCGCAATTCTTCCCTGGAACCTGATTCGGGATATGGTCATGTCTACACCTATAGAGAAAATTGCAATTTACAATAATGTAAGAGGAAAAATTATTTTTAGAGATATGGAACTGGAAACAGGTAACAGGATGGCCAATATTATAAGAGTTGTTCCCCATATCAATCCTGAAAGGGATCTTGCTTTAAATAGTAAATCGGGCGGTAGTTTTAGTATTACTACAGAGCTTAAGATATTCTCAGATACTATTGACCACATTCTGCGTATTGTTAAGATAAAGAAAAAGGGACGTACACTGGGCTACCTCTCTTTGGAGACCGATGAACACGGGACCTACTGGCTTAAATCCAAAAAAGGGTTATATGTGGCAGTAGAGGGCAGTTTATCCAGTCTGGAAGTAATGGCCGATGAGATAAATGCTGACATGGATCCGGAGTATGGAAAGAAGGTAAGTGCTCTTTACAGAAAACTAACTGTTATCTTTGATAGTTTTTAGTAGAGTCTGGGGAAGATCGAGATTTAGGGTCGAGGGACTTAGGGTCGAGGGACTTAGGGTCGAGAGACGCGAGGCATCGCGTCTTTACGGGAGGTTTCTTTTGCCAACTGATTGTATTTTTGGAGATTCAGAAGGCATTATTAACATAGAAGGTGATCCTATGAGGCGATACCTGGATAGGAAAAAGATTTGTTGCCTATAATATACATTTTTCCGGGATCATTTTTATATAGTTTTCAATGAT
>JAUVLL010000134.1 GCA_030600745.1 Spirochaetaceae bacterium
GGTGTATCCTGAATCGCTGTGGAAATATACTTAAATGAGTATTCTTCCATCTCAATTGGTCCCTTCCCCGGTACCAGTTTGCGGACAAAAAATACCAGCTGAGGAATAAAAAATATACTTACAGAAGTATTTACCAGATTAAATAGTGTATGAAACATAGCCAGATGTGCTGGAATAATAACCGGATTTGTACCCGCAAAAATATCGCCTGGGACAATAATATCTACAAGAATAAGAAATGGCTTAAAAAGTATAAGCATCCATATTACACCAAAAACGTTGAACAAAGTATGTGCCCGGGACGCCCGGCGGGCATTGACGGATGTTCCCATAGATGCCAGATATGCAGTAACAGTTGTTCCTACATTTTCTCCTAAAACTATTGCTGCTGCAGTGGGGTAGTCTATCCACCCGGAATAAGCCATTGTAAGGGTAATTGCCATGGCGGCCGATGAACTCTGTACAATTACTGTAATTAAACCACCAATAATAACAAAAAGAATCATTGATCCAATTCCATATCCGTTAAGGTTTTGAATGAATTCCAATATTTCGGGGTGATTTTTTATATCCGGTACAGAATCTTTAAGAAATCCCAAACCCAGGAATAGTAGTCCGAAACCAATTAGTATTTCTCCAATTTCTTTCTTGTTTAATTTTTTAGAGAAAAAGAAAGGCAGCCCTATACCTATTGCCGGCAGAGCCATGGTTGTTATTTTAAATTTGAACCCGAGTATTGCTACTATCCAACCTGTTACTGTGGTTCCTATATTAGCTCCCATAATAACACCGATAGCCTGACTTAGATTTAGTAACCCTGCGTTTACAAAGCTGACAATCATAACCGTAGTAGCAGACGAAGACTGGACCAGTGCTGTAATAAAAAAACCGGTAAAGACTGCGGCAATCCTGTTTGTAGTCATCATGTTAAGAATACTTTTTAATTTATCTCCAGCGGCTTTCTGAATACCGTCACTCATGATTTTCATACCGAATAGAAATAATCCAAGACTGCCTGCTATAGTAAGAATCTGATGCATTACTCTACTCCTTTATTTCTATTACTTATTACTGAGAAAACAATCATTCCTATAAATGTAATGATATAGGGAAATCCTAATAGAAGATCAGCCGGAATTTGAAATATACCCTGGGCAGCATTTGAAAAATATTCAGCTCCTGCAAAGATTAAGCATGTAATAAAAATACCTGCAGGATGTTTTCTCCCCAGGTATATTGTCACAAGTGCTATCCATCCTCTGCCTGCAGTCATATTGGGTACATATGCACCAAGCTTAAGAGAGAGTGCAGCACCTCCAAGTCCACTAAGGGCACCTGATATCAATATACTTTTCATCTGAACGTCGTAGGGATCCACGCCTTTAATCTTTAAAACTGTAAAGTTATATCCTGATGCTCTTAATCTAAGTCCAAAAGCTGTTCTATTAATAAGCCAGATAGTAAATAGTGTAAATACCAATCCCGTGTAAAACAAAAAGTTATGTCCTACCAGCTTTATAAGTTCAGGAAATTCTATAAATCTAATAACGCCCTTTGTTCCGAAAATAATGGAGCTTAGATAGTTTGTAACTCCAATGGCAAAAAGATTTGCTGCAAGACCTGCAATAAAAATATTTGCTTTAAACCGAAGAGTTAACAATCCTAAAATATATGCAAGAGCTGTACCTGCCAGTGCAGCACCAATACTCCCCAATATTGTACTTCCAGTTAATTCAGTTATTAGTACAGCAGTGAATGCACCAATAAGCATAAGCCCTTCAAGTGCAATATTAAGCACCCCCGCCAATTCAGTAAACAATCCTCCCAGAGCTGCAAGTAGTATTGGTGTTGTCATATCAAGAATTGAGTTAATCAAAGTGAAACTGCTTTTTTAGAGTGAATTTTTTGGCAGTAATTAGAAAGAATATTACGGCTTTAATCAAATTACTAAATTCAAAGGAGAGATCAGAGTGGATCATCGCAACTTGTGTTCCTGCATCAAGATAAGCAAAAATCAGCCCGGCAGGAATGACAAATGCCGGATTGTTTCCAGCTATGAGAGCTACCGCAATACCATTCCATCCCAGTCCGGCGGTAAACCCTTTTATTCCCATATGGAAGTTGCCTAAAGCGGCAAAACTTCCTACCCCCCCGTACATGGCTCCACTTATTATCATCGGTATTATAAGATGTCGTTTACCGGGGATACCCCCATAATCAACAAACTTTCTGTTTAACCCGGACAGCCGTATTTCATAGCCCATTGGCGACTTAAACAAAAATATAAATGCAGCAGCAGTTGCAGCAGTCGCTATAAAAAAGCTGATATTAAAATGGGATGAACCCATCAGACTTGTAAGGAAATAAGAGGAAGGGATTTTTACAGTTGATATAAGGAAACTGCTGCTGTCTCTAAATGGATCAGAAATAAGATAATCTGTTATATGTATCACTATGCCTGCTAAAAGGAACGATGATATAAGTTCATCGGTGTCCCATTGTTTTTTTAGGAATCCGGAAATGCCTGCAATTATTGCTCCAGTAAGTATTCCTGCGGTCAGCGCAGAGATAATTCCAAAATTTCTTCCGGCTATTCCTATATTTATGGAGACAAGGACTGCAGCCATTGCTCCTGCATATACCTGACCCTCTCCTCCAAGATTAAAAACTCCTGCCCTGAAAGCAATACTCATTCCCAGCCCGGCAAGAATTAGAAGTCCTGCCTTGTCCAGCATATTGCCGAGGTTATATATGTTTCTTAAAGGTCCTGTGAAAAAGAATGATATTGACTGTAATGGGTTATCGCTCGATATAGAGAGCAAAGTTACCGTTAAAATGACAGCAGATATCAGCGCGACTGCTGTTGATTTGAATGAACTCCTGCCAGTTTTATGATTCATTTGTTCAACCCAAGCATTATTTTTCCTATGTATGCTCTGGTGATATTTTTATTCTCGATAGAAGCAGCTACTTTCCCTGTATACATTATTATAATTCTATCTGCAATCATCAGGGCTTCTTCAATATCGGAGCTTATAATAAGTATTCCTGCACCTTTTTCTTTAAGTCTGCATATCCTTTCATAAATGGCTCCTTTCGATTTGATATCCAGACCCTTGGAAGGTTCGGCAAAGATAAAAAGATTCGGATTTGCTTCCATCTCTCTGGCGATCATTACTCTTTGAATATTTCCACCTGACAGAGTCGACATAAGTTGCCCTGGTTTTCCCATTATCCCATATTCTTTTATTAGGTTTGTACTATAATCAACAATCATTTTTGTGTTTAAAATTCCCCATTTAACAAAGGCTTTATACTTAAGCAGTATTATGTTGTCTGAAATTGAAGATTTTATACTTGTTCCGGTCTTTATTCTGTCCGAAGGAATATATCCTGCTTTTATCGCTCTTAAATAATGTTTATCAGTTTTAAGAACTTGATTTTTATATAGAAGATCTCCGGATGTTGGTTTTTGATGCCCGGATAAAATCTGTTCAAGTATTTCCAGCCCATTTTCTCTTATTCCTGTTACAACAAGGATTTCTTTTTCTCTTATTGTAAAGTCAATATTAAGGAAATTATTTCCATCTCTTTCGAATGTAAGGTCCCGGGCTTCCAGAATAGTTCTTCCATGGTGTGTCTTTTTTCTCGTAAACGGCAGGTTTCCTGCCTCTCCTAAGATAAGTCTGGATAACTGATCTGTGTTAGTCTCTGAACTATTAATATGAGATACAGTTTCGCCAGCTTTCATGATTGTAATCTTATCAGCAATTGTCACTGCCTCCTTCAGTTTGTGAGTTATAATAATAATAGACTTGCCCATACTTTTCAGCTTTCTGATAAGTTTGTGTACGGTATCTTTTTTTATTTCGCTGAAAAATGTTGTGGGTTCATCCAGGATAAGTAATCTTATATTATGAAAGAGAATAGACAACAAAGCTGTTTTTTGTTTTTCATCTGCATTAAGAGAATTTACAGTTTTGTCAGGATCTACCTTTATATCAAAATTATTGCAAAGATCATTAACCCGTTCAAGAGCTTTATTTCGATCTATTATACCAAATTTAGAGGAAGGTTCAGATCCAAGAATAATATTTTCCAAAACGGTAAGTTCAGGAATAAGCTGAAGGTGCTGATGCAGCATACCAATCCCTGCTCTAAGTGCATCTGATGGTAGATTAAAGTAAACTTTTCTGCCTCCAAACATAATTGAACCTGTATCAGAAGGAATTTCCCCTGCGAGTATGTGCATTAGTGTTGATTTCCCTGCACCGTTTTCACCAATTATGGCATGTATTTCACCGAAACCCACTGTAAGATCTGCTGAGTTAACAGCTTTTACACTGTTTTCTTTGAAAGTTTTTGTAATTTCTCTCATACTCAGCAGAACTTCAGTCATCTATTATTGTTCCTGGTTTACAGGCATTTTCAGAGTAATATCACCAGAGGCTATTTGATTGATAACAGTACTCTCTCTTTCCTGGATTTCCTGTGGAATATTCTTCAGATAGAGTGGATGTTTGTTATCAAAGGTTACCCAACCACCTTTGACAGTGGCTATCTCGGCAGTTCCAAATTCCATTCTGCCCGTAATGGCCAGTTTGATTTTCTCGTATGCTGCACGTTCCTGTCTAATAACTGTAGATCCGATTATAACGCCTGGAGCATCATCGTAACTGCTGACATCATACATCAATACATATTTTCCCATGTTCCTGCCTGCAGTAATAACTCCCTGGTTTGCTCCTCCTGCAATGGTCAGAATAATATCGACACCGCTGTTATACATGCTTACTGCCAGAGATCTTGCTTTCTCAGCATCGTACCAGTTCCCTACTACTCTGAAATCTACAGTAATTGAACTGTTGGCATATTCCGCACCTGTTGAAAATCCTGGTAAAATTGCCTGCATCATATCCGGATATTCCTGTCCGGCGATGAGTCCAATTTTAAGGTCACTGTTTGCCCCGTCCATCTTGCTGGAAGTAACAAGTCCTGCAAAATATCCGCTTAGAAAGCCCTGTTCCATCTGATTATATCTGAATGTATAGATACTTTTGTTTCCCTCAAGAAACCCGTCCAGTAGAAAGAACTTTTGATCCGGAAACTGTTTTGATACTTCATCACAAATGGCAGGCATCGCCGGGTTGGTTGAAACAATAAGGTCATATTCTTTGGAAGACGCAAGAACAGTTATTTTTTCAAGCCACTCTCCCTGGTTATAACCGCCTTCAATAATTTTAATTGACCCATTGTCTGCTTCATCGATAGCTTTCTGCGCGCCATCAGCCATCATTTCGTATGTGGAGCTTCCGGCAATAACACCTGGAACAAAAACTGCTACTGAATATGTATCTGATACCTCTGTAGTCTTACTTTTTTCCTTTGTACACCCTGATAGAGTGAAAGCGATGAGAATGATAATTAGAATAGAATAAAAAACTGATTTGTTAGCCATTTTGGCCTCCTCCTGTATAATCAAGAGAGCACATGCACTGGGAGAGCGTAACAAAACAGTTCCGGTACTGGAACATTTCTTCTCCCATCCAGACTTGCACTGTCGGTACCGGAATTACACCGATTCACCCTGAAGATTAATCAGGATTGCGGACTTTTACCGCCGGTCGGGACATTATGTCCCTCCCTCGAAGAAATTGTATTTCAAATATAAGAGCAAACAGGAATGATGTCAAGAGAGTTGCCAATATAGCAAAATAACTATACTTTTATATGTAATGAAAAAGCTGTTTTTATTTTTTATCGATGGGATTGGCTTATGCCAAAAAGAGAGTCCTATCTCACATTTATTTACAAAAATTACAGGTAAGAAGCTTATAGCAGGTAATCAGCCTGATTTTTTTGATTCAGGGGTTATTTGTTCTGCAGATGCAACATTGGATGTTCCAGGTATCCCCCAGTCTGCAACAGGTCAGGCAACAATATTTACAGGTATAAATGCATCGGAATATCTTGGTTACCACCTTACAGCACTGCCCAATAAAAAACTGGTGGAGTTAATTGAGAAACAAAGTTTAATGAAAAGTTTGGCTGCCCGGGGAATCAGTGTTACATCTGCAAATATGTATTCGAATGAATTCTTCCAGAAAAGAGCTGCCAGAAGACGGAATGCCTTTCCTGTTTCTACCCTGACTATAAAAGCTTCGGGAGTACCCTTTCGCTATTTTTCTGATTATGAGCAAAATCGGGCTGTTTTTGCTGATATTACTAACAGACTTATTCGGGAAAGGGGGTATGATATTGAAGAGATTACACCTGAGGTTGCTGCAGGGAATCTTTTAAATATAATGAAGGAGACCCAGTTTGTTTTTTTTGAATATTTTATGACAGATCTTTACGGTCATAAGCGTGATAAGTTATTTATAGCTGGTTGTGTCGATATTCTTAACCGTTTTACAGGAACTATATGGGCTGGAATAGATAAGGAAGCATCTATTTTAATAATAAGTGATCATGGGAATGCAGAAGATTTATCTACAGGGGATCATACCTCTAATGACGTACCTGCCATACTTTTAACAAAAAATAGAGAAGAATCAGGAAGTTTTGCAGATTCAATTCACAGCCTTGTAGATATTTACCCCTGGGTATTGAAGTACTTTTCTTGAATTTATAATATTTCTGATTGAAATACAAAAACCACCGGTATAAATTAGTAATTAATGATAACTGATGTTTGTAGATAAAAAGGAGTCTATGGAAAAGAAATTAAACCACCATACTGATACCGTAATAGGAGAGATAATAGTAATTATTAAAGTTTAAATAAGAGCCAATTTTAAAAATCTAAAATTGGCTCTGGTTTTATTTATTCTGATACTTTCTTTACACCAGTAGCGCAAGGGCCTTTTCTTCCCTCACCTATTTCAAATTCTACTTTATCACCTTCGTCGATAAAGCCTTCCACTTCGTTTGTATGTACAAATAAGTCGTCTCCGCCTTCCTGTTGGATAAAACCATATCCTTTTGATGAATTAAACCATTTTACTGTTCCAGTTGCCATTGTAACCTCTTAAGTTCTCTTTAAAATTTTACTCATGCTATTAAAATACTGTCAATTAATCAATAGTACTTTACTTTTCTTTCTCTTTTATGTTAAGTTCCAGTCTCAAATGTGTTAATTTCCGGTCTATAACCATAAAATAAATAAATAAATTAAGACTTTGCCTGGACTGGAGCAAATTAAATTTGCAGGCTGGTTTAAGAAGAATGATAAGATTTTTATCATTCTTTACAGGAGAACTAAATGAAATTCGAAGAACTGGGTCTAAAACCCGAGCTTCTTAGAGCTGTTGACTCTAAGGGCTACAAAACAGCTACGCCTATTCAGGCTCAGGCTATTCCTTCAATTATAAAAGGTAAAGATGTATTGGGAGGAGCACAAACCGGTACTGGGAAAACAGCTGCTTTTGCTCTTCCTCTTCTCAATCGACTCAGTAACAGGGCTGTTGAGTCCAGGAACCCAAGAGCTCTCGTTCTTACGCCAACAAGAGAATTGGCAGATCAGGTTGGCGAAAGTTTTATCAGTTATGGTAAATTTCTCAGCCTGCGGTCAATAAAAATCTATGGTGGAGTAAAAATAAATCCTCAAATTACTAATTTGCGAAACGGCACAGATATTGTTATAGCAACACCCGGTCGTCTTCTGGATCATTTACAGCAGAAAACTATAAATCTTTCCGAAATTGAAACACTGGTTCTTGATGAAGCAGATCGAATGCTTGATATGGGTTTTATCAATGATATAAAAAAAATACTTAGATTCCTTCCTTCAGAGCGTCAGAATCTTCTTTTTTCTGCAACCTTTGGGAACGATATAAAAGCCCTTGCAAAAGGAATCCTTAAGGACCCTGTTTCTGTAGAAGTATCAAAAAGAAACGCTGCTGCAGATAAAGTTGAGCAATTAGTTCATTATGTTGATAAAAACCAGAAACGGCATTTGCTGGCCCACCTGATAAAGGAAGGATCCTGGTACAGGGTACTGGTTTTTGTAAAAACCAAGCATGGAGCCAATCGTCTGGCTTCTCAATTTAACAAAGAGGGTATACCCTCTTCTGCTATTCACGGCAATAAAAGCCAGGCAGCAAGGACACGTGCACTGAAAGAGTTTATTAAGGGTGATATTCAGGCATTAATCGCTACAGATGTTGCTGCCAGAGGTCTTCATCTGGAGGATTTAAGTCATGTTGTTAATTTTGATCTGCCGAATATTCCTGAGGATTACATTCACCGTATAGGTCGAACAG
>JAUVLL010000090.1 GCA_030600745.1 Spirochaetaceae bacterium
CAGCTTATGTTTAGTCTTGATGGATGTCCACCGGCAGTTGACAGGTAAAGGAGTGATAAATGTCTGAAAATAAAAAAGGGAGTATATTGAAGCCCTTTAAAGCGTTAAAATTTATTGGTGAAAAACCAGTTACAATTCGAACCCCCTTTGAGAATCATCCGACAGCTTCCGGGTACAGAGGGTTCCATGTAAATGATCAGGATAAATGTATTGGTTGTGGTACCTGTGCTGAAATATGTGATAATGATGCCATAAGAATGATAGAGGTTCCGGGTATCAATCAGGAAACAGGATCTTCTAATTTAAGACCGGCAATAGACTATGGACGTTGCTGCTGGTGCGCTCTTTGTGTTGATATATGTACAACAAACTCTCTTAGTATGACTCAGGAATATACTCATGTCAGTGATGATCTTAACACCTTTTTTATGTTCCCGGATGAAAAAGGAATCCATAAAGTCGATTTTCCTCTTGGGTATCAGGCGAGCGAAGATTCTAATTTTCTTGATCTTGAACGGGTTGAGATGGAAGAACTTTTACCGGAAGAAAGGAATGATTCTTTTATAGAGATTATTAAGGGTTACTCCAAAGAACAGGCTATGGCTGAGGCATCGAGATGTGTTGGCTGTGGTCTTTGTACAGATGCCTGTCCTGCTCACATGAATATACCGGAATATATTGAGTCAATATGGGATGACAATCTCTCAGAAGCGGGTCGGCAGATCTATAAAACTAACCCGCTTCCGGAAGTTTGCGGGCGTATTTGTACACATAATTGTGAAACAGCATGTAGTATTGGCCAGCGTGGTGAACCAATTGCTATCAGATGGCTTAAGCGATACGCTATGGATTCTATCCCTGCCGACCAATATGGAGATATAAATAACCTGAAAGTGGTTAAACCGCTGGGTAAGAGTATTGCAATAGTTGGTTCAGGCCCTGCAGGACTTGCAGGGGGATATTACTTGCGGTTAATGGGTTACAAGGTTGTTATTTTTGAATCCTTCCCTGAACCGGGTGGTATGATGCGCTATGGTATTCCTGAATACAGACTTCCATACCCTGCACTTGATAAAGATATTGATTATATTAGGAAAGTTGGTGTTGAAATAAAATGCAGCACCACTGTAGGAAAAGATATTCAGTTTGATGATCTTCACAGAGACTATGATGCAGTACTTATTGCTACCGGTCTTCATCTTGGTAGAAGCACTCGTGTACCCGGAACTGATCATAAGGATGTTTTCCAGTCTATTGATCTTCTAAATAAGATTACCAGAGGTGAAGAAATTCAGGTTGATGAGAAGATAGTGGTTATTGGCGGTGGTAATGTGGCCATGGATATTGCACGATCTTTGGCAAGAAAACAGCGACAGAAATATGGAAAGGTTAATATAACAGTAACTTCCCTTGAAAGCAGGGATATAATGCCTGCTGATGATGAGGAAATCGAGGAAGCAACTGAAGAAGGATGTGTATTCTTTCCGGGACGCGGACCGGTTGAGATTGTACTTGAGAACGATAAAATTAAAGGCCTGAAGACAAACAAGTGTGTCAGTGTTTTTGATGAAGAGGGCAGATTTTCACCGAAATTTGATGAAAACGATATAATGCTCCTGGAAGGAACGATGGTTGTTGAATCTATTGGTCAGGCTCCGGATATGAACTACCTTGGTGATTATACAGATAAGCTGGAGATGGATGGCAGACGTTTAAAGGTAGATGAATTCTACCAATCAAGTTTAGACTGGCTTTTTATTGCCGGAGATATTATTAAAGGTCCGGATGTTATTACCGGCATTGCAGTAGGACATCAGGCGGCGTTGGGTATTGATAAGATGTTGGAAAAGAAAGAAAATCTTTTCTACAACAGTATCCTCGAAGTTCTGGAAAAGTCTTACAAGTTTGAAGAAAACTGCAGAAATTCCAATAAAAAGTTTGAAGGAAAGTTCAGTACGGAAGCAAACAGTACGTTAATGGATATGTCTTCAAAGTCTGCAGATCTCGTAAAAAGGATCAAGGTTTTAATTGATAATCCAAACGTTCTTATTCATCTTGATGAAAAACTCAAACGCCCTCAGGAGGCAAATTATTTTGAGAGATTTGTCATTGAAGAAGATATTGATGATAATATTTCAGAAAATGATTTTCTTAAACTGGTTGAAAAAAAGATACGAAATGCTTTTGGACTTTATCATGATCTTGAAAAACTTACTAAAAATAAGGAACTTGAATTTCTCTTTGGGTATTTAAAAGATCAGAAAAAAATTCAGCTTAAAAAAATTGTTAAATTAATTTCTTAATTAATAGAGGGGGGGAGAGTCTCCCCCCCATTCAACTTAGCTTCATTGCTGCCGGGTTTGCAATTATAACCCTGATGTTATCGGCTTTTCCCTCTTAAAAAACCTCAAAACAGATCCACCGTATTTTCTGACATCAAAACATTCAAAACCACCCACAGTATCTTCCCATTTATCAGATGAAGGATGGTGCATAATAATTATTCCGTTATCCGCAAGGATATTGTTTTTATCAATCTGCAGAATAATTTCTTTTCGTCCTGTAAAAGGGAAGGGGGGATCTGCATAGATAATATCCCACTTAAAATTTGCTGTATCTATATAGCGTCTGACATCCATCATCCATAGAGAAATATCAGTTTTCACTATTGTTAGATTTTCCAGGATGACCCGCTTCTTTCCCCTATCTTTTTCAATAAGCAGGACTGGAGAAGCTCCCCTGGAGGCTGCTTCAATCCCCACTATACCGGAACCGGCAAAGAGATCTAAAAAAGACTGACCTTCAAGATTGCCGAGAAAAGCAAAAAGGGATTCTCTTCTTCTATCCATTGAGGGACGAATCTCTCCTGGAGGACATTTAACCGTTCTCCCTCCGTACATTCCACCTGTAACTCTCAAAATATGCTCTCCTCATTCTCAACAGCCCCTTTAAACGGAGCGCACTTATCAAAAACTTCACGAATAACTCTATTTTCCTGTCTAAGGAACCCCGGATCTTTCTCCAGAATATCAAATGTATCGTGTCTTGCATCTTCAAGAATTCTTATATCTCTGATAAGATCTGCATAAGTAAGATTGAGAAAACCTGATTGTCTGCTTCCTGCAAGTTCTCCCGGCCCTCTAAGTTTTAGATCCTCTTCAGATATGGAAAAGCCATCATTAAAGTTCATCATCGTTTTAAGTCTCATTTTCCCTATATCACTTAACTCTTTGGTATATACAAGAAAGGCATATGATTGAGCTGGTCCCCTTCCAACCCTTCCCCTAAGCTGATGTAAGCCGGAGAGGCCGAAATGCTCTGCATGCTCAATGACCATGCATGTTGCATTTGGAATATCAACTCCAACTTCAACTACACTTGTGGAAACAAGAATATTTGTACTGCCGGAGGAAAAATTGTCCATTGTTCTAATTTTTTCCTCTTCCGGTAATTTTGAATGGATAAGTCCCACTCTGAAATCAGGGAAGATCTTCTTCTGTAGATATTCATACATACCCTCTGCATTTTTTAAATTACCTGAAGTATCACTCTCCTCTATTCTTGGGTAGACAAAATAGGCCTGATGACCTCTTTCAATTTCTGCCCTTACAGCCTGGTAGACTTTTGTTTCGTTATCCATAGCAGCCAGGTGGGTAACTATAGGTTTTCTTCCAACTGGCATTGTGCGTATTATGGAAACATCCATGTCTCCAAAAAGTGTTAAAGTAAGGGTTCTTGGAATGGGGGTAGCAGTCATAAGAAGCAGATCCGGTGTGTTCCCTTTATCTAAAAGAGCCAATCTTTGCAGGACTCCAAATTTGTGTTGTTCATCCACTATTACAAATTGCAGGTTTTTAAATTCTACATTACCTGTAAAAAGTGCATGAGTACCGATAATTAAATCAATTTCCCCATTTTTAAGAGCTGCAAGAAGGGGTTTCCTTTGACTGTTTTTAACATTACCGCTTAAAAAGGCAAGGCGTACACCAAGAGGTTCCAAAAGCTTTGCTGCGTTTTCTGCATGTTGTCTTGCAAGGAGTTCTGTAGGAGCCATAAATGCTGCCTGACCGCCGGATTCAATTATTCCAAGAGCAGCAATGAAGGCAACAAGGGTTTTTCCGCTCCCCACATCTCCCTGCAGAAGTCTTGCCATTGGAGATTGTGATTCCATATCTGTTTTAATTTCATCAAGGACTTTTATCTGATCCGGGGTGAGAGAAAAAGGTAGAATAGTAATCAGTTTCTGCTGAAGATTATACTGGTGTTTTCGTTGCGGCCTTGGAGGGTTCCTTGTTTGTTTTGTTTTTCTCCCGACAGTCAGCTGCAGGTAGAATAACTCTTCATACCTAAGGAGCCTCTCTGCCTCTTTTAGTGTTGTCAAAGATTCAGGGAAATGTATATTTCTTAGTGCCCTGTTTCGATTAATAAAATTATATTTCTGTTTTAAATATTCCGGGAGTTGATCCTGTGTATATCTTGCAAGTTCATCAATGGCTTCCGAGATTGCTCTTCTTAGTACCCCCTGATTCAGTTTACCACTCAATGGATAGATGGGAATTATCTTATTAAAATTTACAGGATTACCGGATAATTCCTCAACTTCAAAAGATGAGGTCTGTAGTTCCTGATACTTGTATTCAAAAACAGCATAGAGATAAAATCTTTTCCCCGGAATTAATTTCTGACTTAGAAAATTTCGTCCAAAACAAAGTAGTGTTGCTGTTCCTGTCTCATCTTTCAGATGAACTTTCAATGTCTTTTTTGACCCGAAACCAATGTAATCATGATCTGTTATCTCTGCAATAGTATTCACAGCTCCCTTTCTGTATTCCGAAAGAGATACCCTGTCTTTTCTATTTTCATAAGCTCTTGGTATATGCTTAAGCAGATCAGCTATATTATTAATATCAATTCCGGCAAGGGCTTTGCTTGTCTCCCTGCCAATACCTTTTAACTGTGAAACTTTTTGTTTTAGTTCATCGGCGTACATTTTAAATCAAGAGTTTTGCCAGGAAACCGGTTAAATAATTCATTAGAGTATTTCCAGCTATTAGAGCGATAACTAAAAGTCCCCCTGTTACAGCAAGAGCTGTCATGTATGTAATATTACTGTTTTTAAATATTTTGTGGTAAACCATGTTTGTTAACGGGGCAAGGATAGTTTCAAGTGTTGTCATTATGGGAGACCGGGTAGTAGCATTAAGTAAGCCTGTAATTATTCTAATTAGTGTTAGAATAATAAAAAAAGTAATAAGGAAATTCACAGCCGACCATACTGCTGTCAGTATAATTGATAGTATTAACCCAACTGTAATTGAACCGTAACTCGAAATTGTATTCAGAATATCAAGGGCAATAACAAGTAAAAGAATACCTGCTATTGGAGAAAAATCCATCATACCAAATTTTAAAAATGAAAATTTATTAAAATAATTCAGATAGGGATCGGTTATAGAGGTAAGAATTTGAAAGGGTTTTCCAGAAACCGAACCTCCAAACCAGGTAATGATAATTCTTAAAAAAATCAGGAGCATATAGCCGGATAGCACCCCTGTAATTAATCGTATAGCAAATTCCATTTATGTTACTTCCTTTTTTTTAAGAAACCCATACTTCTTCGATGTTTGGATAGGTTTCTATTTCTTTTAAAATATTTTCAGATGCACCTATTGTTATTTGTCCGGATACCTTTACAATTGTATCTTTTTTAGCTTTCAGTGATGATATGTGCAGATAAACTGATGAATTCCCCTGATTGTCAATAATAAATGATCTAAGGGAAATAAGATCATCTTCATTATAACTGTTACCAATTTTTATATGAACTTCTGAGTTACCTGATTCCTTCATCTCTTCCGGATGGAAAACATCATCTACAAGAAATTTGGGTTCTCCTCTGGAAGCATCTATTTTACCGGAAAAACCAACAACCGTATCGACACTTAAATATATATTCTTTTCTTCCCATATTTTAGGAAAGATAATCAGCTCAATAGAGCCATTAAAATCTTCAATTTGGAGAAAGGCCATCTGTTTGCCTCTTTTTGTAACAATAATTCTTTTGCTTGTAATTGTCCCCATAATAGTATATTTTCTATCCGGCACAGCGTTGTCAGGATGGTTCAAATTAAGAGTCACGATTTTTTGCCAGACTTGTCTGTAATCATCCATAGGATGTCCGGAGAAGTAGTAGCCAAGAAGCTCTTTCTCGTTGTTCAACATTTCAAGAACTGGAAATTCTTCTATTGTTTCGATCTCTATACCAGGAAGAGCTGATCCATCGTCGCTGTCAAAAAGGGATGTCTGGCCAAACATACTCTGTTCTTTCTGTTTTATGACAAAATCAAGTATCTTCTCAAGATTATGAAGCAATGTTGCCCGATTTTTTTCAAAGGAGTCAAAAGCTCCACAGTTAATGAGAGATTCGAAGACCTTGCGGTTTACGCTCTTTAAATCTACTTTCTCCAAAAAATCTATAAATGATTTATATTTACCGTTTTCCTCTCTCGCTCTTATTATTTCTTCTACAGCTGCTGCTCCAACATTCTTTACTCCTACAAGACCATAGATAATATCGCCATCTGTAACAGTAAAATTTTTATAGGAGAGATTTATATTCGGAGGAAGAATATTCAGACCCATACTTTTTGTTTCACTTATGTAGAGAGTCATTTTGTCCGGAGTGTTGATTTCATTTGTCAGGTTGGCTGCCATAAATTCAGCCGGGTAATTTGCTTTTAGATACGCTGTCTTATATGCAATAACTGAGTATGCTGCTGCATGGGACTTATTAAATCCATAGCCTGCAAATGGTACCAGCATCTCAAAAATATCGGATGCTTTCTTTTTGGAAAAACCATTCTTTATTGCACCCTCAATGAACTCGATTTTCATCCTGTCCATCTCTTTAACTTTTTTCTTTCCCATGGCCCTTCGCAGAATATCCGCTTTACCCAGGGAAAATCCACCAATAATTTGAGCAACCTTCATTACCTGTTCCTGATATACAATTACTCCATAAGTGGGTTTAAGGGTATCTACCAGGCTTGGATCCGGGTAATTGATTGCCTGTTTACCGTTTTTGCTGTCAATAAACTGGGGAATATACTGCATTGGACCGGGGCGGTAGAGAGCATTTAATGCTATAAGGTCTTCGATCGAATCAGGTTTTGTCTGCTTAAGTATTCCCTGCATCCCTGAACTTTCAAACTGGAAAACACAAACACTTTTACCCTGACCCAGAAGTATAAATGTTAATTCATCATCCTCTGGAATATTTTCTATAGAAAATCCTGAATTTTCTTTTTTTATCAGTTTTTCAGTATTCTTTACTAATGTGAGAGTTTTAAGTCCCAGAAAATCCATTTTTACAAGCCCGCACTCTTCCAGGAGATCCATTGTGTATTGGGTGGATATAGAACCGGTTTTGTTATCTCTGTACAACGGAACATACTCAGTAAGGATGTTTCTGCCGATAACAACTCCTGCAGCATGGGTAGATGCATGCCTTGAAAGACCTTCAAGGCGTTTCCCTGTATCAATAAGCTCTTTAAACTTCTCTCCCCTCTGCTCAATATCTTTAAGTTTAGGTTCCAGTTCCATTGCTCTTTCTATTGTCATTTTTGGTTCGCCTGGAATCAATTTCGAAATCTGATCAGATTCTGCATATGGGATATCAAGTACTCTGGCCACATCTCTGACAACAGCTTTTGCTTTTAATGTTCCAAAGGTTATGATCTGGCCGACTCTATCCTTACCATATTTTTGGGTAACGTAATCAATTACTTCCTGCCGTCTTTCAAAGCAGAAATCTATATCGAAGTCGGGCATTGATATACGGTCAGGATTAAGAAAACGTTCAAATATCAAATCATATTTAAGCGGATCTATATCGGTTATCATTAGGGCAAATGCAACTATGGAACCTGCACCGGAACCCCGACCCGGTCCGACGGGGATATCATTTTCCCTTGCATAGTGAATAAAATCCCAGACAATTAGAAAGTAACCTGTAAAACCCATATTGATAATAATATCGAGCTCAAAATCTGACCGTTTTTTTATTTCATCAGTAATTTCAGGATATCTTTTCGCAAGGCCTTCGTGTGTTAGAAAGCAGAGATAATCATCCGGATTATCAAATTTTTCAGGTATGGCATACTCCGGAAGAAGGGGTCCGGGGAGCTTAATTTCCAAATTACAACTTTCTGCAATTTTTACTGTATTTACAAGTGCTTCAGGAATGTCCCTGAAGATTTCGTACATCTCCTCTTTGGATTTCATGTAAAATTCAGAACTCTTAAATTTCATCCTGTTTATTTCATGTTTTTTTCGGTTTGTTCCTATACATATAAGAATATCCTGAGCATTTGCATCTTCTTTATCCAGATAGTGTATATCATTTGTGGCAACAAGAGGGATTCCGGTCTTTTTTGATAGTTTAATAAGTCGTTCATTTACAATTTTTTGTTCAGGGATACCATGATCCTGAAGTTCCAGGTAGAAGTTCCCTTTTCCAAAAATATTCTGGTAGTATTCAGCCTTCTTTTGAGCTTCTTCAAATTGATTATCAAGTAATTTGCGGGGTATATACCCTGCCAGACAAGCCGATGAACAGATAAGATCAGAGCCGTACTTTTCAAGCAGCTCATCATCAATTCTTGGTTTATAATAGAATCCTTCTGTGTAAGCTCTGGAAGCCAAAATCATCAGGTTTTTATATCCTTCATAGTTCTTTGCAAGAAGAATCAGATGGTTTGCTTTACTCCCTTTTTCGTTTCCTGATTTAATATTTCTATTGCCGGGAGCGACATAGAATTCACAGCCTATAATCGGGTTTATATCATTTGCCCTGCATTCTTTATAAAAATGGAGGGCACCGAACATATTGCCATGATCTGTTATAGCCAGATGTTTCATACCTGAATCTTTAGCTTTCGCAATCATCTTTTTAATAGATGCTGCGCCATCCAGAAGAGAATAATCAGTATGATTATGAAGGTGAATAAAATCAGGTGCATTAGTCATTACACAAGAATATAAACCTTAAATACCTGTTCTGTAAAGCTAAAAAGGACAATCAGGGGAGTAGTTCTTCAAGAATCCAGTAAATAAAACGGGCCGTTCTGTATCTCTGGAATGGTGTTAACTCACCAGTCAAACCCTCCAGCCATTCTTTATGCATCCGTGTCACAGAAGATATATCTTTTATGTTCAAGGGAACTTTTTTACCAATAAGGAGCGATTCAAGTTCTATACTGCGAACGGTATGTTTTCCCGTGTTGCCTATGGCCATCCTGAAATCGTTAATCATCCCTTTTTGGATATCTGCAAGAACACAGAAGGAGATTGCATTTCCTGCATCAAAATATGGATTTCCGTCACTGTTGAATATCTGTCTGTTCCAGTTCCCGAAGGGGATTCTAATTCTTGTCAGTATTTCGTTTTCTTTTAACTGAAAATCACCATTTTTGTTAAAAAAACGGTTCAATTGAATCCACCTTGTGTCTCCCGATCTTTTTAGTTCAAGGCTGGCGTCCATAAGCAGTAAAACACTATATAGATTTAACCTTACATCCTGGATACAAAGATGACCTCCCAGAGTCGCGTTATTTCTGATTGCAGAAGGTCTGATAAGTCTCATTGCCTGTGCCAGGGCATGAGGGAGAACATGCTGACCAACATTCAGTATTCTAT
>JAUVLL010000290.1 GCA_030600745.1 Spirochaetaceae bacterium
AGAAGCATCAAATCTGAAGACCTCTGCGTTAACAAGAATTTTCGCCAGATTTCTCTCAATATCAGAGGAGTAATCAGCAAAATTTGAGTCCTTATGAGGAAACATAGCTCCGCCTGCTTTTGCCCATGGTGATGCTGATTCCCATGTTGTAAAATATTCCATCAGCTGCATTACTTCAGGTCTGTCGTTGAAAGCTACAAACTGGTCTCCGCCACCAAGGACAGGTGTACCCCATTTTGGATTTATTTCAGGAAGAGCAAATACGCCGACTTCTTCTTCCAGATTTGCCTGGATGCTTTCGGGCATAAAACCTGTAATAAAATTTCCCTGTCTATGAAGCCATGCTGTAGGAGGTGTATCAAAAAGAGGAGTAACAGCATCTCCAAAAAATGTTGTCAGAACATTTGAAGGCCCGCCAAAGGTATATTTATCATTAAGCCAGATATCCGCCATAATTTCAGCTGCTTTCTGCACTGCAGGATCGTTAAATGGGATTTCATGGTTCACCCACTTATCGTAAACATCAGGTCCTGCTGTTCGAAGCATAATATCTTCCATCCAGTCAGTAGCCGCCCAGCCTGTAGCCCCGCCGCTCTCAATACCGATAGACCATGGAACACCGCCGTCGGCAACAATCTGATCAGACAGTTTTTTAAGATCATCCCATGTTTTGGGAATCTTATAGCCGGCTGCTTCAAAGGCCTTCTTTGGATACCAGACAAAGCTCTTTGCATTTACTCTGTGGAAAACACCGTATACTTTACCGTTATATGAGCCAAGGTTCTTCCATGCACTGGTATAGTTATTATTAATTTTCGAAACCACACCGGAAGACAGGGGTTTAAGGAAACCTCTTTTAGCAAAAATTCTCATAAGTCCGGGCTGAGGCAAAGCAGCAATATCCGGAGGAGTCCCTGCTTCTGCCTGAATAAGGATCTGAGTCTCAAACTCTTTCGATCCCTCATAGATAACATCAATTCCAGTCTCCGCTTCAAAAGCAGCCAGACATTCTTCAAACCTGAACGCTTCTTCATCAACAAAAGCACCCTGAATTGTAATCGTTTTCTGACCTTCATCCGCAGACTGCTTTTCCTGTCCCCCACCTGCAAAAACCAGGCCCGACACGAACACAAGTAAAAGTGCAAACATTAACGCTTTAATCAGATTTTTCATTTTTCTCTCCTTAAAAAATTTTTTTATTATAAACCACACTACGTGGAATATCGCTCAATAACATTCAACTGGAAACTTATATTTTTTACTGCACACAAAGGATCTTTCATATGTTCAATAAGAAGTTCGACTGCTGTCTTACCGGACTGGTTTAAAAACTGATTAATAGTAGTTATCCCCATATAATCTGCCAGATCGATATCATCAAATCCGATTACTGCAATATCATCCGGTACTTCCAAACCCATTTCTCTTGCTGCTTTTACTACACCCACTGCCTGAAGATCGGATGCTGCAAAGATTGCTTCAGGCTTGCCGGAACCGGAAAGAATTCTCTTTACACTTTCAACTGAATGATCCATTCCATACTCATGAAACGAAACATTACTTTCAGGAAGATCCATACCTTTCTTTAATAAAGTTGACCTATATCCATCAAATCGCATTTCAGTTGCATGTAGAGAATAAGCAGGTTGACCACCTTCTCCAATAAACCCAAAAGTTTTATAACCCCTTGATAAAAGATATTCCGCAGCCAGTTTCCCTCCTGCAAAGTTATCGATTTCAATGCTGGACACATTTGGATGAGAAATCTCAACCATAACAATAGGAAGGTTGTAATCTTTAAAAAGTTGAATCTCTTCCTCTTTTACAGGTAGTGCCAAAATTATTAAACCGTCAATTCTATTGGAAACCGGAAGCATTGAAAGATAACCTGCAAGTTGTTCTTCACTTGCTACGGAATAAGTAATAAGCTCATAATCAGTTACACTAAGAGCTCCTGCAATACTTCTAATTCTTTGGACAAAGGAGGGAGCTGTGGAGAAAGGAGAAAGGATTCCTATACGTTTAAAATCTTTCCTTGCTCTTGCACTGGCTTCAGCCTTTGGAACAAAATTCAATTCTTTCATTGCAGCTACAATTTTCTTTCTGGAAAGTACAGCTACCTGCCCCGGCGAATTGAGTACCCGGGAAACCGTAGTAATACTCACACCGGCTAAAGAGGCTACATCGTATATAGTTGCTTTTTTGGCCAAAGACCTTATCTCCTCTATAATACTGCTATTCCATGAAAGTACTTTCATGTAATTACTTTCATAGAATAAAACAGACAAAGGGATCTGTCAAGAAAAAACTTAAAAAAACCTTGCAAAGACTTCAAAAAATATGTCTTACTGAAAATCTGCAAAGTCTAAAAGTGCAATAGAAAGGAGTGAATATGAAAATTGTTTTGATTGGAGCTGGAAGCGCTCAATTTGGTTTGGGAATGCTTGGTGATATATTCCAAAGTAAAATAGTCTCAGGATCAGAAATATGTCTTATGGATATAAATAGAATAACTCTGGAACAGGTTGCACAAAAAGGTCGGGAATATATAGAAAACAAAAATCTTTCCTTCACACTTTCAACCACCACTAACAGAAAAGAAGCTGTCAAAAATGCTGATTTTGTTATCATCTCCATTGAAGCTGGAGACAGATTTAAACTTTGGGATATGGACTGGAGCATCCCACAGCAGTACGGGATACCCCAGGTTTATGGAGAAAACGGAGGCGCAGGAGGAGTATTCCACTCCCTGCGTATTATCCCCCCAATTCTGGAAATATGTGAAGATATTAGTCAGCTTTCCCCCAATTCGTATATTTTCTGCTATTCAAATCCTATGACAGCAATTACAACTACAGTACTGAGAAAATTCCCGGAACTAAAATTTATTGGTATGTGCCACGAGATTGCATCTCTGCCGCGGTATCTGCCAACCCTGATGGAAACACCCATTGATAATATATCTTACAGAGCTGCCGGCCTTAATCATTTTAGTGTTATGCTGGAAGTATCTTATAAAGATACTGGTCTGGATGCATATAAAGATATAATGGACAGAGCTCCCGAATTTTTTAAAAAGGAACCCGGATACAGCGAAATTTTAAACCACTTTGAGAAAACAGGAGAAATAATTGAAACCGAAGGGGTAAACGAAAGAAACACTTTTAATAAAGATATAAAAATCCGCTCCTGGTCTGATCGAAAACTCTTCCATTTTATTATGGAAAATTTCAAACTTTTACCTATTACCGGGGACAGTCATTTAGGAGAATACATCTCCTGGGCCCATGATGTAGCAGATCATAGAGGTATAAAGGATTTCTATACCTATTACCGCAAGGTGCTTTCCGTTGCCGGTCAGGGGGAAATACAGGAAGATTCACATGAAAGAGTAGTATCAATAATCGAAGGGATTATAACTGACCAACAGTATGAGGAACCTGCAGTGAATATAATGAATAATCAGCTTATCCCGACTCTACCCCCGGATATTACTGTTGAGGTACCTGCAATTATAGGAAAGAATGGAATTAAAGGTATTGCTTTCCCCGATTACCCAAGAGGGTTTGCCGCACTTCTTCGAAATTACTGCGGAGTCTATGATATGACATCACATGCAGTACTGGGGAAAAGCCGTGATGCTGTTATCCAGGCACTTCTTGTTAATCCTGTTATCAATACCTGCGCTAAAATTCCGGAACTGGTGGATCATATGATAGACAGACAGAGCAAATGGCTGGGATATTTGAAATAGAAGAAAGAATAACAAATTGAGATTAATATAACTTATATTACTGCACGTACGTTTTAATAGAGTGCTTCTTCAGAATATCGGTGAATGAAAATCCATCAATCTTCACCTCAATCTGAAAATCCTCATCACCCGGATTCATAATAACAGAAACTACGGAATTGTCCGGGTTTAAAAAAGCATTTGTTAAAAGTTTCTCATCTGAACTGACTGCCAGAATACGGTATGCCCCAGGCTTAATGAATCTGGAAAAGTGCCCTAAATAATAGTACGAATTTTCGTAGTACAGTTTATCTTTTTCCTGGTCAGCCAAAATTGGAGCACTGCACATATTATCCGCATGATTCGGTCCGCCGGAAATATCAAGAAGCAGGTTCCAGTCAATCCATCCCCGCACATGGCTATTCATATCATTGATAATCGATTTTCCATAACGCTCTCCTAATGCCCATAAGTTATGGTGCGGACCATTCTCCTGGCAGCCTTCTGTAAACAGGATTGATTTCCCCGGATACAATTCGTTAAGAGCATGG
>JAUVLL010000298.1 GCA_030600745.1 Spirochaetaceae bacterium
GTATGATTAAGTAACCCAAACTCATTATGAAGTACCCACCGCCAGAGCATGACGCTAATTGGAATAGAGCTTGCCCAGGGAATTATAAACAACAGTCTGGCTATTTTACGTCCATGATATTTAACATTTAGAGCAAGTGCAATAATAATCCCAAAAAGAGTTTTAGTTGCAACAGCTGTAACTGTCCATAAAATCGACCTGCCGATAATAATCCATGTATCTTTTGATGATAAGAGTTTAAAATAGATGCTAAACCCTGCAAAATCTTTTATCCGTGAAAGTTTGTCTGTTTTAAACAGGGAAATTACAAATACATAAAAGATCGGATAAACCATAAATATTATCATCAGAAGAACTGCAGGCAAAATAAGTATGTAAGCCAGTTTTGCCTCTTCTCCCAGACCTTTCCGCTTCCTGGTTAAAACAGCATTTTCCATCTAAACACTCCTCCCGGTAAAATAGTGGAGGTACCCCCCCCTTAAGACAATGGAGGAGAAGAGTACTTACTACCTCTCCCCCCCCCCTTATAAAAATACTATTAAAACTTACTAACTACTCAGCATTTGCCTTATCAATTTCTTTTGCAGCCCAGTCCAGAGCTTCTTTTGCTGACATCTGTCCAAGTAATGCTTTCTGATTTGCATCAATTAAAATACTTGAAGCTTCGGCCCATCCGGTAACCAATGGCCATCCCTTTGCATTCAGATTTGCTTCTCCCATTGCCTTGTACATAGGAGTCTGAAACTCAGGTCGCTGTGCAGCACTAATTGTTACAGGTGGAAATCCCATCTGTTTATCCAGAGGAGCCTTCCATTCATCCTTGTAAAGAAAGTCGAGGAATTTACCAATACCTTCAAGATTTGCACCATCTTTGTACACTGCTATAGAATCTGTTACAATAAGAGGTGCCGGTTTATTACCTGCAAATGGGGGAATCTGCATATACTGAATCTTCCAGTCTGCATTCATCTTATTGTATTCGGTATCTGCCCATGCGCCTATCATAACGTATGCTGCTTTTCCACCGAAGAAAATTGGATGGGATTGCTTTCTGTCCTGGGCCATATACCCTTCCTGAACAACTTTATCGTCATTGGCAAGTTTAAGCATGAACTCAAGAGCTTTGACACCCGCAGCGGAATTAACTATAGATTTACCATTTGCATCAAAAAAGTCCCCCCCTGCAGCATAGAAGTAATAAACAAAGTCAGACAGTTCTGTATGCTTTCCACCAGGCATTATAAGACCATAATTCCCGCCTTTTGTAGCTTCGATGGCATACTCTCTAAGTTCTTCCATAGTAGCAGGAACTTTTGTAGCAAGAGAAGTATTCATGGCCATAAATCGTGAACCTGCGGCAAACGGCAGGCCCATAAGCACACCACCTATCTTTGCTTCCATTGCTCCCGGTGCAATGTTATCTATTGTTGACTGGGAAACATATTTTACCGGAGAGACAACTGCATCAAGGTCCATAAATTCCAATAACCATCTGGTGCCGATAACTGATGCGTCCGGAGGGGTACCTGCTGCCAAAGATGTGGTCAGTTTATCATGCATGGCATTCCAGTCAACAATAACCAGGTCCATATCATACTGGGGATTTTCAACTTCGAAAGCTGCCTCGATCTGCTTTACAAAATCATGATCGATACCTTCATAGTCTCTCCACCAGAAAGTAACTGTAATTTTGTCTCCTCCACTGTCTGGTTGCCCGCCGGCAAAAAAAGATGTGGAACTTAAACTGAAAACTAGAATAAGTGCAAAGACAATAATACTCTTCTTCATCTTTTTCTCCCTTTAGAAAAATGTTTTTTTATACGTGTAACACACGCTTCAAATTCTAACTGTAAATATTTTATCACCGGTCAGTTGGTAAAGATTTGTTTATTTCACCATTTTATTTGTTTATTTATACAGTAATCCGGAGTATACTTAAAATTATGAATTATATTGGGCGAATTCCAAAACAGGAATTGAGAATCAGCAAAATTTATTCAATCCACTATTTCGAATATGTAAAGGATTTTACCTTCGCAGGTGAAAAGCATAATTTCTGGGAGTTTGTGTATGTTGATAAGGGTGCAATAAATGCAATTGCAGAAGATAAAGACCACAATCTTATTAAAGGGGATATAATTTTCCATAAACCTAACGAATTCCATAGACTTAGAGCTAATGGCCGTATTGCACCTAATCTGATTATCATGTCATTTTCCTGTAAGAGTCCTGCCATGAAGTGGTTTAACGGCAAAATACTTCGTATAGGCAATGAAGAAAAGAACCTTCTTGCAAGAATACTCCACGAAGCCGGGAATGCTTTTTCCTCTAAACTAAATGATGCTTTACTTCTTGCTCTTGTAAGGAAGGAAAGGCAGATTTTTGCCACTGAACAGCTGATTAAACTGTATCTGGAACAAATATTGATAGGACTGGTACGCAGAGAAATGCACATAGGGGTAAGTAATGAACCAGCATCCCCTTTGAAAGAAAAAACCAGAAAGGATGCATTTGATAGAGTTGTTGATTATTTTGAGAATAATTTAATTAATATGCCTACTCTTGAGACCGTCTGCAGGACAACTGGATTCAGCTGCACCTATATCGAGAATGTTTTTAAAGAAAAAACAGGCAGAAGTGTCATGGAGTATTACAAAATTACAAAACTGGAAAGGGCGAAAGAACTTATTAGAGAAGGTGATTACACATTCACACAAATTTCTACCACTCTAAATTATTCATCACTTCACTACTTTTCGAAGATTTTCAAAAAATACATAGGAATGACACCTACTGAGTATTCCTCATCTGTTAAATTAAAATTATAGTGAAACTCTAGTAAGGAACTTTTTTTGATGTGAGGAAATAAAATGCCGAATAAAACAAACATAATATACATTATGGTTGATCAGCAGCGATTTGACATGCTTGGCGCCTACGGTAATACTACTGTAAAAACTCCAAATATAGACAAGCTGCGAGAGGACGGAATTCTATTTTCCAACGCCTTTACCCCTACCGCTTTATGCGGACCTGCAAGAACTTCCGTTTTTACTGGACGGATACCAACATCCCATGGTGTAACAAGGAACGCGGAAGACAACAATGTTAACAAAGTAAAGGCCGATCCTGTACCAAATATCCCTGTAATAACAGACTACCTTGAGGATTATGAAAAAATCTATCTTGGTAAGTGGCATATTGCAGAAACAAAACTTCCCCGGGATTATGGATTTAAAGGTCATAATTTTGCCCACTATGGTTTTCCCGGCTCGGGGTTTTATAAAAATCTTGTTTTTAATCAGGGTCCTGGTAAAGAAAATAAATACAGAGACTGGATCTTTAAAAAGGGATTTGATGTACCGGAAGTCAGCGAACAGTTTATGGGGAATAATCCAAATCTCCAGGTTCAGGAGTTACGGGCAAAGCTGAACTGCCCCGAAGAAGCAACTATTCCATCCTACCTTGCAGAAGAAGCCGTAAAATATACTGCAGATGCTGTTTCATCCGGTAAACCATTTTTCCTGTGGCTCAATTTCTGGGGGCCACATACACCATGTATGGTTCCGGAACCCTATTACTCAATGTATAATCCATCAGATATTCCTGTCGATCCGGCTTTTAATGAAAGTTTTGAGAATAAACCTATACATCAGAAACATGTGTCCCAGATGTGGGGAGTTAACGAACTTCCCTGGGAAGAATGGCAGAAAATTATTGCCAGGTACTATGGGTACATTACCCTGATTGATAAAAACATCGGTCGCTATATAGATTATTTAAAAGAGAATAAAATCTATGAAAACTCTCTAATTGTATTTACAGCTGATCATGGAGATGCTATGGGGTCTAACCGTCTTATAGAAAAAGGGGAATTTATGTACGATACATCGTATAAAATCCCCATGATAATTAAGCAGGCTGGTAATTTGAAAAGAGATAACATATGCAATGAGTTTGTATATTTACACGATCTGTTTCCAACCGCT
>JAUVLL010000001.1 GCA_030600745.1 Spirochaetaceae bacterium
GTGTCCCGGATACTTGGAGAAATAGTAAAATAAAGCTGTACTGATATTGGCTTATAATCCCGAAGATTCAAATTCCAGGATAAATTCCTCTGCATCCATTATCTTAATTTTATCTTTTTTGAAATTGATCAGAAAGATCTATTAGCCCCAATAGAGATCCCGGAATATAGTTCATTCCGTTAGGAAAATAGGGACGGAGGTTCTAAGACAAAAGACAAGAAGACAAAAGAAAAACAGGAAACCGAGGGAAAGAGCTACATTTTAAGAAAATATCCAAAATTTATAAAAAAAAGCTCAAATTCAAAAGTGCCAGGCTAAATTCACCCGTACTACTATGTATGAGAAAAACAAGAGAACTGTATGCCGGTGCAAAATACCATGTTACCGCAAAAATTAATCGTGGAGAATTTGCCCTAAAATCCCCTGAAGTAAAAGAATTGTTTCTTCACACTGTACGAAGAGCCAAAAAAAAGTATTCTTTTGAGCTTAGAAGCTTTACCCTCATGGACAACCATATCCACTTCCTTATCAAACCTGGTAAAAACGAGAGTTTATCCAGAATAATGCAATGGATATTAGGTGTGTTTGCAAGAGCTTTTAACAAATATTTTCATTTAAAGGGTCATGTCTGGTATGATCGTTTCAAAAGTGTTGTTATTAAAAGCTTTGAGCAATTAATAGCCACATTCAGGTATATTTTCAACAATCCTGTTAAAGCAGGGATGGTTGAAAATCCTGAAGAATACGTATATGGATCATTATGGTTTATCCGCCACAAACGATTTGATCTTGTTGAACCTCCAAGACAGTATTTAGCAACTGCATTACCGGAGTTCTTTACAAAAACTGAGTAGTATTCAGCTCAAAGAAGCATACTGAAGTTTAAACTATCTTCCCTTAATAAGATAACGGGTTAAATATGTCAGTCTCAGAAGCTATTCGCCTTGATATCTTACCTGGAACTTACCTCCGCTGCATATTGATATGGTATTTCCAGGAAATTACCATGCCTTCATGATAACAGAAATAAAATCACGAGAATTAACAAGTATTTTTTAGATCAAGGTCTGAATTACCGGATTTGGTGGGAATTTAGGGGGTATCAATAGGGACGGAGCTACAATATTAGCCTATGGCCAGCTTGGGAGTGGAACCAACACTGACAGTACAATACCTAAAATTGTAGATCCTTTTACTTTATGGTGAGAAGTATAGTTTGCAGCAGTCGGTAAATAGAGGGACGGATGTATAACCTCCTGCTTTATGCGACAACCAGCGGTTTAATACTCTCGATTTTATCTCCAGCAGCCTGGGTCGCGTCCCATAAATCTACTGCTCGCTGTGCATTGAGCCAAAAATCTGCAGAATTGCCGAACAGCGCTCACGAATCAGTTCGTTAACTGTATGTCGTGAAACACACAACGCATCAGAAAGACTGGTAACCGTGAGTTCATAATCAGGCCGGCTTATAACCAGGGGCAGAGAGTTCTCTCGGGCTTATTTTAAGAATCTCAAATTTATCTTGCATTATAACAAAAGTGGGTTTACAATACCTTATGGTAACGATACCGGTATCGTTACCATAAGGTATTGATGTAAGATTATTAAGGAGTCTGCACGGTTTTATGACTGTAACAATAAAGGATATTGCCAGACATTCAGGTGTTTCAGTTTCTACAGTATCCAGGGTTCTAAATAAGAAGCCTGATGTAAACACAGAGACTGAAGCCAGGGTAAAGAGTGCAATAAAAGAGCTTGGTTACAGTCCCAGCAGTGTTGCCAGGGGGCTTGTGTTAAAAAAATCCAATGCCATTGGGTTTGTAGTACCGGATATAACAAATCCTAATTTTCCTGAACTTGCAAGGGGAGTTGTCGAGAAAGCCAGGCAGCATGGCTACTCTGTCATCTTCTTTGATACGAATCATGATAACAAAGTTGAAAAGGAAGCATTAAAACTTCTTAGAAGTAAGCAGGTGGATGGAATTATTGTTTCTTTTTCAGAGGCTAACCAGGATGAATTTAAAAAATTAAAAGAGGACCAGTTTCCTGCTGTACAGATCTATCGGAAAAGCCCCAAATCAGTGATATCCACAATTGCCATAGACAATATTGATTCTGCATACAGAGCAGTAAAGTACTTAATAAGTCTGGGGCATCGTAGAATTGGTCATATTACTACTGGAATATCAACCCTGTCCGGAGCAGAACGTTTGGAAGGTTATAAAAAAGCTATTGAAGAATCAGGTATTGAGTACAGGGATGAGTGGATTTTTTCAGGCTCTCATTGTGCGGATACAGGGTATGAAGGAATGAAGATATTATTAAATCAGGAAAATCGTATAACTGCTCTGTTTGCTTCTCATGATCTGATGGCTGTAGGAGCCTATGAGGCTGTTTTTGAGAAAGGGCTTTCTATACCCGGTGATATTTCAATAATAGGGCATGATAATATAGAAATATCCAGGCTCGTTCATCCAAAGTTAACTACAATCGATACATTTAAGAATAAACTGGGTCAGGCCGGGGTTGAACTGCTTCTAGAGGAGATTGGAGAAAGCACAAAAGTAAACCGGGAGATAGTTTTTAAGACAGAATTGATTGTAAGAGATTCAACCGGTAAAATTGGCTGAAGTAATGAATGTAAATTTATTTTTAAATAAACCGGTAACGATACCGGTAACGTTACCATGGATGGTAAACTGGAAGGGAAAATGATTACCAGAATGAAAATTGATGAGAAAACATTTAAGGACAGGGCTGTTGCAACTATGATTGCCCTTGCTGTAGGAGATGCAGCAGGAGATCTTGGGAGAGATGATGCTGTAAGACAGAAGTATGGAATTGTTAGCAAGTTACTTCCTGAGGGAAAGAGTACCGATGATACCGAATTTACAGCACTCTCAGCCAGAGCCTTGCTGGACTGCAAAGATGAGTTTACTGCACAGTTTGTTGCAGACACCTGGCGCAGACTTGTTCTTTCCGATGGCGGAGCAAAAGAGAGGGGGGGGACCCCGTTATACGGAGCCTTATGGAACCTTTCCCAGGGAATAGAACCTCCTTTATCAGGAAAAGATAATACCCTTAATATAGATGATGGTGCAGCTATGAGGGCTGCTCCCTTTGGTATAGCTGCTGTCGGTAATCCTGAAGAAGCTGCCCGGCTTGCAGGAATTGATGCATCTGTCAGTCACGATCATGATGGTATCTGGGCCGCTCAGGCTATTGCAGCCTCAATATCAGTAGCAGTAACCGGCGCTGGAGTCGACGAAGTTGTTGAAGCAGGACGAAAGTTTATCCCCGACGACAGCTGGTTGGGGAGAAGAATGGTTCAGGCTATGGATCTGGTTGATTCCATGGATGATCATTATGAACTCTATGACAGGCTCCATACTGATCTGTGGGCTCCAAGGCATTCGGTCTCTCCGGAAGCAATTCCTCAGATCTATGCTCTTTACCGTATGTCTAAAGGTAACTTTAGAAAAGGTTTTATCCTTGCGGCTAATTTTGGAAGGGATGCAGACACAGTAACAGCTCTGGTTTTGGCATTATGTGCAGCAGGGGAGGGGCTTTCTGTTATTCCTGATGAATGGGTAGAACAGGTGCGGCATCCCGCAGGTGTGTGTCTCTCTTTTGCAAAGGATGAGGATATGTACGATTTAGGTGTTCAACTTGCAGCATATGCATTGAACAGGAGTTAATAATTAAAGGAAATATACAAAAATAAGGGGTGGAAAGTGAAAGGAAATATTCAAAAAAGAATAGTAAAAGATAAGCAGATGTATCTATTACTCTTTCCTGTTATACTATTCTTTATAATATGGCACTACATACCTATGTGGGGAGCAAGAATTGCATTTCAGGATGTAATGTATATAGGGGCCAATAAATGGGCAGGACTCAGGCACTTTAAAATGCTTTTTTCTTCCCCTGTATTTTTAAAAGTATTTATGAATACAATTATAATCAGTTCTATGAAAATGTTTCTTATCTTTCCTCTTCCTATCATTCTGGCCTTTATGCTTAATGAAGTAACCAGCCACGGATTTCGAAAAAGTGTTCAGAGTGTTATTTATCTTCCCCATTTTCTTTCCTGGGTTGTTATTGCAGGACTGTTTATATCACTCCTCGCTTCGCCGGATGGCGCAGTGAATAAAGTGCGCATCTTTTTTCATATTAAACCAATAGCATATATGACTTCCACTTCGCATATTCGCTGGGTTTTTGTTTTTTCTGAAATCTGGAGGAGTATAGGCTGGGATTCGATACTCTACATAGCTGCAATAAACAGTATTGCGCCGGCCTTGTACGAAGCGGCAACAATAGACGGTGCTACACCTTTTCAGCAGGCAATGAATATTACATTCCCGGCAATTGTTCCGACAATCGTTACTGTTTTTATTCTCAATCTCGGATTCTTTATGAATGCCGGTTTTGATCAGGTTTTTAATATGATGAACGATGCAGTTATAAATCATGTTGATATTATAGATACCTATGTATATCGGGTTGGTTTAAAGCAGGGGAATTATTCCCTGGGAACTGCAGCTGGACTTTTTAAGGGTATTATCGGGCTGTTTCTTATTCTGTCAACCGATAAACTAAGCCGTAAAATTTCCGGTGAGGGGGTTTGGTAATGAGTGTAAAAAAACATGGAATCGGACATTTTCTTATAATCTTGTTATTATCTATGGGTGCAATTATATTAGTTTATCCATTATACAATCAGCTGATTATTTCTCTTACAGGAACAGATTATATATCAAGAGCCAGTGGGACAACTATAATCCCCTATGGGTTCACTTTGAGTACATACAAAACTGTTCTTGCCATTCCTAAAGTAGCAAGGGGCGTTTTTAACTCTATTTTCATCACTGCTGTTGGTCTGGTTATAAATATTGTTTTTACCAGTATGGGGGCTTATGTTCTTACAAAACGGGACCTGGTGGGTAGAAACTTTTTTATAACCTTGATTGTAATTACGATGATTTTTGAAGGCGGACTCATTCCAGATTATTTTCTTATGCGTAAGCTGCATCTTCTTAATTCCTATTGGTCGGTTATTCTTTATAAAGCGATTAATCCTTACTATCTTATTATCCTTATGCGCTTTTTTGATCAGGTGCCATCTTCTCTTATTGAGGCGGCAAGAATTGACGGTCTTAACGAAACAAAGATCCTTTTTAAAATTGTTATCCCGGTAAGCGTTGCGGGTATTGCAACCGTAAGTTTGTTTTATGGTGTTTTTCACTGGAATGAGTACTTCAGGGCGATGATCTATCTGACTGATGAATTAAAATTCCCTCTTCAGGTTGTATTGAGGGAGCTTTTAATCTCTGCAGAAAAAGCATCATTTATCGGCAGCATGAATTATCTCAAAGTAACTGCTGCGGCCCAGCTTGATATAAAAGCTATTAAAGCAGCTTTAATAATTATTTCCATTGTACCAATTCTTGCATTCTACCCGTTTGTACTTAAATATTTTGTTAAGGGAAGACTGGAGGGATCGGTTAAAGAATAAAAAATTGCAGAAAATCTTTTAAATCTGCAATAGAAACAATGTTTCACAGGAGGATTTTATGAAACGTTTTTTAATTACACTACTTATGATGACAATACTTGTATCATTAGTCTTTGTCGGATGTAAGAAGAAAGAAGAGGCCCCCGCTTTATCAACTGAAGTCCCTACTATTCGTATTGTGGGAAAAGATTTTTCACCTACCGACGATATTAATCTTCAGTTCCTTGAAAAAGTAGCTGCTGGATTTGAAGTGTACTCAGGCCAGAAAGTAAATCTGGAATTGGTTCAGGTTCCTGATGGCGGATACCAGGAAAAACTGAATCTTATGCTTATGGGTGGTGATATACCAGACATGATATATTTTCAGGGTGGAGATGAAGCTGTTTCAAAACAGGGTCTTTTAGTTGATTTAAAATCATATGTTGATAATTCAAAAGTAATGCAGAATGTACTTCAGGATTTTAACAAACAGAGAATTGCAAATTATCCATACCTTCTCTGGATTGCTCCTCCCCGTGCACGTATAGCTCTTGTCAGAGAAGACTGGTTTGCTGAAGCAGGAGGCAAGGTTCCTGTTACTGTTGATGACTACTATAATTTTTTTAAGACTATCAAGAACAATCATCCGGATGCATTTGTTATGACCGATACCGGAAATACTACCCGAATGGATTTTACCTTTGATCATGCTTTTGGTGAGACTGCTACATGGGTTAAACAGGGTGGATCCTATGTTTATAAAAAAGTATCTGATGCAGAAAAAGCAAAATTGGCTTTTTATCAGAAACTCTATGCAGAAGGTCTTTTTGACAAAGATTATGTAACAACCAAATGGGATACCATGGAAGATAAGCTCTACAATAACAAGGTTGCAATGGCTTTTGGTACTTCCGGAGTTGTTTGTGATATATACGATACTAAACTGCAGACTAATCAGAATGTTGGTCTTGTGGCTCTTCCTCCTGCAAAGGGTGTTGGTCAGGGATATTCTGTTTCAACAGCAAAAGAAACAAGAGGCTGGGCAATCAGTGCAACAAGTATGAATCCTGATCTTGTTTTTCAACTGTTGGAATTTATGGCAACTGATGAAGGGCAGCTTCTTGATCGTTATGGTGTTGAAGGTGTTCATTATACTGTGGATAATGGTAAATATACAGCTACTGATAAAAAATCAGAATGGTGGCCCCGAATTAATGAGGTTATGACATATGATGGTCCTATGCCTCTTCTTGGTGTTTTAGGTTTAAAGAGTTGGGACTTCCTCGGTGAATATGTAGTCGGTGATCCTGACTTTCCTATTCCTGCTGATATGGCTCCAACATGGGATGCTCTGACAAATCTGTATAAAGAATACAATTTTAAGATTATTGCCGGTGAATACTCTATTGATAAGTTTGATGAATTTGTTAAAGAATGGTATGATCTTGGTGGTGATAAGATTACAGAATATGCACAGGGACAGCTTAAATAAAACAAATTATTGTAGGCCGTTTGTAAGGGCGCAATTAATCGCGCCCCTACAACGGCCATCAAACATTCGCATCCGCGGATAAGGGAAAAAATGAACAAACAGAAATATCTGGAACAGGTATACTCAGGGCTTCTGGGGATGTGCGCAGGTGTAAGACTTGGCGCCCCTGTGGAACCTACAATATGGACATACGAAAGAATCAAGGCCACCTATGGGGATATCCGGGGGTATGTTAAAAACTACAGCAACTTTGCGGCAGATGATGACGTAAACGGGCCTGTATTTTTTATTAGATCTCTTTTGGATTTTAAACCTCCTTTAACAGCAGAAAAAGTGGGAAAAACATGGCTTAACTATACCAGAGAGGGGATAGGTTTTTACTGGTGGGGTGGTTATGGCAGGAGTACTGAACATACAGCTTATATAAACCTTAAAAATGGTATTCCTGCACCGGATTCCGGCAGTATAAAAGTTAACGGAAAAGCTATTGCAGAGCAGATAGGGGGTCAGATTTTTATTGATTCATGGGGATTGGTTTTTCCTGATAATTACAAAAAAGCTGCTGAATATGCAAAGATGGCAGCAAGTGTCGGGCATGACGGTAATGGTATCTACGGCGCTGTTTTTGTTGCAGCTTTAATTTCATTGGCATTTACCAGTTCTGATCTTCCATTAATGATAGATAGGGCTTTGGAACTTATTCCATCTGACAGTGAATATACACGGGTTGTTAAATCAGTCCGTGATTTTTATTTATCAAATTCAAATACTGGACCGGATGACTGGAGAGCATGCAGGGATTTTCTTACAAGTGACTTTGGCTATGATAAGTATCCCGGTGTTTGCCACATAATACCCAACTCCGGTGTAATTGCCCTGGCTCTTTACTATGGTAGGGGGGATTTTGCAAGAACTATTGAGATAGCAACAATGAGCGGATGGGATACGGATTGTAATGCCGGGAACGTGGGTACCATACTTGGTGTTATGGCTGGTCCGGAAGGAATTCCGGAGCGTTACAGTAGACCAATAAATGACTTCCATGCTGCCAGCAGTATCTCCGGAGCATTAAACATTCTGGATCTGCCTACAGTGTCAAAGGAACTTGCTGTACTTGGGCTTAAGCAGTTAGAAGATGACATTCCTGACGAATGGGAAAAAGGTACCTTTTCTGATGATATTTACTTTGACTTTACTATTCCCGAAACCACCCATGGACTCCGAACTTCCAGTGAGTATCTGACACCTCTGAAAGAAGGGGCTTGCCCCGGGGACGGAGGAAGGGGAAAAGTAACCTTTATACTTGACCGAATAAAAGAGAAGGATGAATCAAAAATTTTCTACAAACCCTATTATAAAAGGGAAGACTTCGATGATGAACGATATTCTCCCACATTTACTCCACTCGTTTATCCTGGTCAGATAATGCACATTGAAGCAATGGTAGAACGGTTCAGTGGTCGGGATATATGTATTGCACCATACGTTAGAGACTCATCAACAAAAAAAATACTTTTAGGTAAAGAATTTTCTCCTGAATCAGGAAAAGAAGTTATTGTGGATTGGATAATCCCGGATGTACCATTTGCTGTGGATGAAGCAGGTTTACTAATAAGAGGAATTGACAGTGAAAAATTTTTAGGAGAACTTTGTATTTATAACTATTCCATATCCGGTAAAAAGAAGTTTCATATAGATTTTGCTGACGAAGTAAAGGAATTCGGCGGCCTTAGTCGATGTTCACTTACAGGTGGCTCCTGGAGCATAGAAGAGGGACAGCTAAATGTGATTACCAACGAAACCTTCGGACTCTATACGGGGCCATATTACTGCAGTGATTATACTGTGGAAACTGTTTTAACCCCGGAGTACGGGACAAGTCATCTTGTAATTTTTAGATCAATAGGTGCTGAAAGAGGTTATTATTTTGGTCTCAATGGAAATAATAAAGTTGCGTTAATAAAGAGGGACCATGAAAATATTGTTGTTGCAGAAACTGATTTTCCATGGAGTATTGGGAAGGATTATACTCTTAAAGTGGAAGCAGCAGGCAGGATATTCCGCTGCTTTATAGATGGGAAAGAACTTATTAATTTTGAAGATAAAAATCCGTTTCCGGCAGGAATGGCCGGTCTTGGCAAACTGGAACCTGGCAGGACCCTTTATAGCAGCATTACATTTTCGGAGAATTAAATGTCAAAACTATTTGAATATCAAGGGAAAAAACTTCTTGAGGCGGGCGGTTTTAAAATCCCCAGGAGTATGATAATAAAATCTATAAGTGATGCAGAAGAAGTATTTGAAGAAATCGGATCAGGTGTACTTAAAGCCCAGGTTTTTACAACAGGAAGAGCTGCATTAGGACTTGTTAAATTCCCGGAGACTTTAAAAGATTTACATACTTATATCGGTGAAATGCTTAGTCAGAGTATTAAAGGTTATAAAATAGAAACCCTTCTTTTTGAGGAAAAACTGGATATTAAACAGGAATATTTTGCAGGAATTATCCTATCGACCGGGAAATCTTCTCCTACACTTGTTTTCAGCTCAAAGGGAGGTTCGGGGATAGAAGAGATTGTCTCCAAATATCCTGAATCGGTTTTTTTTCTGGATATTAATCCGGATAAAATCCCTCTGCCCTTTGAACTGATTCCTCTTTTAAAAGATACAGGTATTTCCGGTAGGATATTAAATCTTTTATCTTCCAGTCTTATATCTCTAATTAAGACAGCTATTAAAAATGAGGCAAAAAGTCTGGAGATCAATCCTCTTGTTCTTACTAAAGAGGGAAAGATTATTGCTGCTGACTGTCATATGACAGTTGATGACTATGCTGTTTTCAGGCATCCCGAATTTGGTATTGAGATAGCACGGGAGCTTGGTCATCCTCCGACTGAACTTGAAAAAATTGCCTGGGCCGTTGAAAAGGATGATTACAGGGGTACTTTCTATTTTATACAGATGGAGCAGAATTTTAAGAAAGGGGATGGTGTTCTCGGATTTCATGGAGCAGGAGGGGGCGGCTCGATGATGAGTATGGATGCACTTCAGACTTATGGGTACAAAGTAGCTAATTTTTGCGATACATCAGGAAATCCTCCCGCTTCAAAGATATACCGGGCTGCAAAAATTATTCTTTCTCAAAAAAATATTGACGGATACTTTGGATCAGGTTCCGGTGTTGCCAGTCAGGAGCAGTTTCATAGCGCCAGAGGTATTGTAAAGGCATTGAGAGAAGTAGATCCGGACTTTTCTGTTGTTTTTAGACTGGGTGGAAACAGTGAAGATAAAGCAATAAGGATTTTGGAGGATTATACTAAAGACTTAAATTGCAGTGTAAAGTGTTTTGGAAAAGATACTTCTGTAACCGAATGTGCAGGTGAGATGGATCGGATGATGAAAGAGGGAAGAGAAGAGAGGGGAGAAGATATAACTAATCCTGAACCCCATAAATTTGATTATAGTTTTTATACTGTTACAGGTGGAACTGTAAGTTTCGATTATTCTTTATGTAAAACTTGTTTATCGAAGGTGTGTATTAAAGAATGTCAGGGTGGGATACTTAAGGAAGTAAACGGAGTCCCTGTTCTGAATATTACAAAGACCGAAGCGACATCAGGCAAGTGTACTGAATGTCTTGCCTGTGAGGTAGAGTGTCTGGCTATAGGAAATGGTGGAGGAAAGATTTTTCTTCCCATTGAGGGTCTGGAAGGAGGTGTTTCATAATGAGCATACTCCCTGGCAAATCCGGGAAAGTTATTATACAGGGAATAACAGGAAGAGAGGGCCGGGCCAGAACAAAACTAATGGTCGATATTGGGACTAATGTTGTTGCCGGTGTTACTCCTGGACAGGGTGGAAGCAGGGGGGTCTGGGGAGTACCTGTTTATGACACTGTTAACGAAGCTGTAGAAATCCATGGAAACATTGATATAACCGTTGTTTTTGTTCCTGCGCCTCTGGTAAAAAATGCAGTTATTGAATCATTTGCTTCGGGTGTAAAACTTGCTGTAATTGTTCCGGACAGAGTTCCTGTTTATGATGTAATGGCAATTGCAAGGGCAGCCGGGGAATATGGAGCAAGGTTTACAGGTCCCAATACTCTTGGAGTTTTATCACCGGGGATAGGTGTCCTCGGTATGATCGGAGGGAATGCTGATAGTGTCAGGAAATGGTTTAAGCCCGGGCCCGTTGGAATTACCTCGAGAAGCGGAGGTCTTACAACCTCAACGGCCTACTATCTTAGTCAGGCTGGTATTGGTCAAAGTACAATAGTTCATGTTGGCGGAGATTCTATAATCGGTCTTCCCCATCCGGAAGTAGTTAAGCTTTTTCAGGACGACCCTGAAACAAAACTAATAGTACTGCTTGGCGAAATTGGCGGTTCTCAGGAGGAGGATGTTGCAGAACTTATGTCAACTGGCAAAGTTACAAAACCGGTGGTAGCCTATGTGGGCGGAAGGGGAGCAAAAGAGGGTACCCAATTTTCCCATGCAGGTGCTATAATAGAGGGCAGCCGGGGCACGTATCAGGGTAAAGTAGATAGTCTAAGAGATGCGGGAGCAATAGTTGTTGATGATATTAGTTCTATCCCGGCCGAGGTAAAGAAAATTTTAGATAAACTGGGGATTCCTTATGTCAGAGATTAGCTTAGATAAAAGGTCGGAAAATAATGGTGCAGTAACATGGGAAACAAAAATAACAGAAATTAAGAAAGATGAAATACGAATACAGGGATATCGCCTGGATGAGCTTATGGGAAAGCGCAGTTTTGGAGATATGGTATTTTTAATGTTGAAGGGAGAACTTCCCAGAGACAATGAAGGCAGAATGATGGATATTATGCTGGTTTCCTGTATAGATCATGGAGTAACTCCTCCATCAACCCTGGCTGCTCTGACTTCTGCATCTACAGGGGCTCCTTATAATGGTGCTCTTGCAGCAGGTATTTTATCTATCAATGAGCATCATGGCGGAGCAATAGAGAACTCCATGCGAATGCTTATGGAATTAAAAGAAATTTTAGATAGTTCCCAGGATTCAGGAAGAGACTTTACTGCTGCAGTAGGTAAACTTTTGGATATATATAAAAATGAGAATCGTAAACTCCCGGGATTTGGTCATAGAATTCATAAAAATGACCCCAGGACAGGTAAATTACTGGATTTTGCAGATGAATTTGGTCTTTCAGACAGCTGGGTCCGTTTACTGACAGGACTTAAGGATGGTATTCAGAAATCTATAGGTAAGGATCTGCCAATAAATGTGGATGGTGCTATTGCGGCACTGCTGCTTGAGTTGGAAATTGCACCGGAGCTGGCTAATTCCTTTTTTATAATGGCCAGGGTTCCCGGTCTTGTGGCTCATATTCATGAAGAAAAAACTATTCAGAAACCTATGAGATGTATAGATCCGGTTAATCATATCTATACTGGTATTTCTGCCAGGGATATTCCGGAAAAATAGCGGCAGGAGAAACACTTTTAGTTTGATAACATCGCAAATAGCTTTAATAAGCTGGATATTTTTATTAATAAATTTATATCATATATTTGCTTTCTTCCGTCTGTTCTTTTATTATTGTAAGTATAGGAGGTTGGCAATCCAATTATTGAAGTGATGATTAAGAGCTATAATAGGCAGGAGTGTGTGTTATGACAGATATCAGTTTTATGAATCATGAGGAAAGAGTGTTTTTAGCAGGATGTCTGGAGACTGTTGTTGTTGCTGATAGTAACATTGAAGAAAATGAGCTTGAAAATCTTGATAAAACAGTAGAAGAACTAAATTTTAAGGATTTTGATGATTGCCTTTCTGAATTTGACAGTACCATTAAAGATAGTGAGAGTTTTTTCGAAAAAGCAGAAATTATTACAAGGCCTGAAGTAAGAGATGCTGTTCTCAAGATTATTTACGAATTTCTCAGGTCTAACGGTATCCCTGAAAAATCGGAAGAAGGCCTTTTTGAAAGACTCAGTAAATTATGGGCGTAGAAGCACAATTCATCGTGCCTTATTTACCTCAGTTTAAAATATTTTCGAATAAGTTTTCGGGTTTTTGTACTTCCTGCTACAAAGTTCTCAGGTGCTTTTGTTCTATCCATCAGGAATTTGTAGTTAACTTTCTCTCCTCCGTAGTACTCCAGGTCCAGTCCCGCTTTTCGGATAACAGCATGGGCTGCTGCAACATCCCAAATATAGCATGGGGTTATAACTGCACCCTTTACGTCGCTGTGAAGGAGAGGAGCCATAATATTAACGACGGCACTGCCTGCACCCCGTAGTTTTTGTTTATAAGTGCTGTATTCAAAAATCTGATGGACACCGGAACCCAGCATTAGCTGACCTGGAGAATCAAAATCAAAATTAGAAATATCCAGTTCTTTTCCGTTAACTTTTAAAGGTCCTCCGGGCATTAATGTTAAAAGACTTCCGTTACTTTCTACTATACCCCATCGCGGAGCATTGATTATAGCTCCCACAGGTTCAAAATCGGAGTTCAGTATTCCAACAGCCAGACACCATCCGGGCATTCCCTGGCTGAATGAATCAGTTCCGTCTATCGGGTCAATAGTAAAGATCCACTTCCTGTTTGCTTTTATGTTGTCAGGTAAGGGGTTTTCTTCAGTAATGATATTTGAATCAGGGAAGTGTTCATTAATTTTATCAGTTAAAAGTTTATCAAGTGCAGTATCCACCTTTGTAAGTATAGAACCATCAGACTTGATTCTCCTGGATACAGTATGTTGTTCTGCTGCGGCATATTTACCTGCTGCTATTATATCCCTAACAAGATTATTAAAAGCTATTTCCATTCTATATTCCTTTTACCTCGGCAAAATTAATAAGTACTTCAGGTTTAATAAAACCAAGTTCCATAGCGATAATTCCAAAAAGGGAGTCATTACCATCCGTTTGAACTTTTAGAACTGACTCAACATTCTCTTTTGTCATTATCCCTGCTCTTACAAGCCATTCACCTATTTTTTCATCACTATTTAATTTTTCCATCTCTTATCCAGTTTAATGATATTGAACTTTAGTATAGTATATTTTCAAATACTACTCAATCTGGGAATATACTTTGAAAATAAAAAATATTAATTCTATAAAACTATTTGTATTAATTGTTATAGGTATCTTAACAATCATTGGACAAGGGCAAGCCCTGCCCCTACAACCGTCTCAAACTGTTCCAACCCTTAATGCCCGATCTGCTATTCTTATTGACAGTCTGACAGGTGCTGTACTTTTTGAGAAAAATAGTAATCTTTCGATTCCTCCTGCATCCATGACAAAGCTCATGAGCCTCTATTTGGTTTACAAAGAGATAGCAGAAGGAAGAGTGTCAAAAGATGAGATAATTACAATAAGCAGGGAAGCAGATTTCAGGTCTTTCCCCCCAGGATCCTCCTTAATGTTTTTGGAGGAAGGACAGGAAGTATCTATATCAGATCTAATGCTTGGCCTGGCTGTCCCTTCAGGAAACGATGCGGCCATTGCAGCAGCACAGCGAATTGCAGGATCAGTGGAGCAATTTGTAGAGATGATGAACAGGGAAGTATTGAAGATGGGGTTTAAATCTGTTCATTTTGAAGATGCATCCGGACTCAGCGATAAAAATATGGTAACTGCAGCAGACTTTGTACAGTTCTGCTCAATTTATATAAACAGCTTTCCGGAGGCTCTGAATGAACTTCATTCGGTAAACTCTTTTACCTATCCAAAAAAGGGAAACTGGAAAACAAATGGAAATTCCGTTTATGGTCCAATAACCCAGTATAACAGAAATAATCTTCTGACAGCTTATGCTCCTATCGATGGATTAAAAACAGGATATATCGATGAATCAGGTTACAATGTAGCACTGACTGCCCAAAAAGATGATCGAAGACTGATTGCTGTTCTTCTTGGAGGTCCCGGAGAAACCAGTGCAGAAGGATCAATGCTCCGGGCGATAGACGGAGTAAATCTTCTGTCTTATGGGTTTTATAGTTTTACCAATATAAAAAGTGATATACCTGAATTTGCTCTTCCCAGGGTATGGAAGGGGACAAAAACTTATATTGAATTAAAGTTTCCGGAAATTCCAGTCCTTACACTTCCTGTGGAAAAAGCAGCAGTACTCAAAATCAGAGTGGAGCTTCCGGGAAATATTATTGCACCTATAAAAAAAGGGGATATTCTGGGAGAAATTATCCAGTTTGCAGACGATGAAATTATTGATCAATATTCAATTACAGTAGCAGAAGATATTGAAACCAGCGGTTTTTTCAAACGATTCTTTGACAGTATAAGATTGTTTTTCCTGAAGATCACCGGTGATTTTTGACCTACATAATTTGTTCAACCATAAAAGCATTAAAACCTTTTAAATCAAAAATTTCAAAATAGTATGCACTTCCATCTTTAAGAAGAATTTGGGTAACATTTCTAAATAATATTTTACGTATGCCGGATATTTCAAATAATTGTTTGGGATCACTGTTATATTTTATAACCCTCATCGCCTGGGACAGGTTTATATTATTTATTCGTTCAATTTCCGAAACAGTAATCTGGAATTTAAGTTTTACATATTCAGTTTTTTTCCGAAAAATCAGTGAAAGAGAGCTGCTTTCTCTTTCAAAATCTTCAAATATCAGTCTGTTTCCAACAAAAAAGAAAAGGCCGCCAAGGTTTTTAGTCTTACCACCGGATTCCCCGATAAATTGAGCATAAGTCCTGAACTCAAGCTTACCACCATTTTCCAGTTCCATTTTTGCAAGGAGTTTATTGTTTTCTTCATCCATTGTTATACCTTATAAATAATCAACTTGATGGGTTATATCAGCAGCCTTCTTTAAAACTTCACTGACACCGCAGTATCTGTCCTGGGAAAGCATAATTGCTTTATCAACTTTCTTTCTGTTAAGATCGTCAGAGTTTTTAAATTCATAAATTATATGAAAACCTGAATAGTGTTTTGGATGCTCTTCAGTTTGTTCCGCTTCGACTCTAACATTAAACCATGAAACTTCCTGACCCATTTTATTCAGAATAGAGATTACATCCATACCTGTGCATCCTCCAAGAGACAGTAACATAAATGGTTTTGGTCTTGGTCCCAGATCTTTACCACCAACTTCCGGTGTTGCATCAATAACAATTTTATGTCCGTCCATAACGGTTTCGAAGGCCATATCACCTTTCCAGCGGCATCCAACTTCTACTTTCATACCAACTCCTCCTATTTCGCTATAATATACCTGTATCTCCGTAAAGACGCAATGCTTTACGTCTCTCATCTCTCCTCCCCCTTTCCCCTCTCCTGGGCGTTCCCCTGCGTAGGGCGAATACAAGCTACGCAGGGTCAGGCTTTCCAGGGGTTCCGTCCACGTAGGGGCGGGGTTCCCCCACCCCTACGTGGACCACCTGCGGTGCCCCTCCAATCCTTAACGTGTGGAACAGTAATGCGATCCGTGATACGATACATTCATGAACTACATTCTGAAAGATTTCGGAAAACTTTTAAAACAGAATAATCTTAAAATGCGGCGGTACTTTGCACCGTTAGATACAAATTGTTACAGAGTTTACGATAAAAATATTCCGTTACTGCAAATTACTGTGGATATATATGGTTCCTATATTTATATACTGGATTATCGGGAAGATTCTTATAATGGGGAACCTTCGGCAGAAGAAATTATAGATACAGTTTTTAGGATGCTCTATGTTTTAAAAGAGAAGATATTCTATAAAAACCGAAAAACCCGCCAGGGAATATCTCAACATAAAAATCTGGATGATTCCGGAAACCTGGTAGAGGTAATGGAAAACGGACTGCAGTTTTTTGTTAATCTTCATGACTATATTGATACTGGATTATTCCTGGATCATCGGAAAACACGTAAAATGGTCAGAGACAGCGCCATGAGTAAAAGAGTCTTAAATCTCTTTGCGTATACCGGTTCTTTTTCAGTCTATGCAGCAGCAGGCGGAGCCGAAACTATCGATACAGTAGATTTATCAGCTAACTATAATCGTTGGGGGATGAGAAACCTTTCTATAAATGGATTTTCAAGCCGGAACTACAAGTTTCATTCCTCTGATACAGCAGATTATCTGGTTAATGCCCGAAAAGAGGGGAAAGAATACGATATTATTATTGTTGACCCTCCTACCTTTTCGAACAGTAGAAAAATGGAAGGAACATTTGATATTCAGAGAGATTATTTTTCCTTATTAAAAGCATGTCTGGGTCTTCTGTATAAAGATGGATATATAATATTTTCTACAAATTATACTAAATTTCATTTTGACCCAGGCCGATTCCAAAACATCCATTCAAAAGAAATCACAAACACAACAGTAGACGAAGATTTTTCCCGAAAACGAAAACCCCACAGATGCTGGATAATAGAAAATAAACGATTTTAGCCAAAAAATATGTTTGCATTATAAACAATATACGGGCAGGGTTCTCCTGTCCAAAAACCAAATATGCCTGCTTTAATCACATTTTTTTTGCAGCTGCCTTTTGAAGCTTTGCCCATGTATCCCTCATGGAAACAGTTCTGTTAAAAACAGGTGCACCGGGGTTTGAGTATACACTGTCTGCGCAGAAGTATCCTTTTCTTAGAAACTGAAAAGATTCACCGGGTACTGCTTTTAAAAGAGAGGGTTCCAGTTTACACCCTTTTAAAACTTCCAGAGAATCCTGTGCAATATCATCCAGAAAGTTACCGGTGGCCTCTTCCGGATTTTCACTTGTAAACAGGTGAGAATATAATCTTACGTCGGCCTCAAAAGCATGAGCTGCGGATACCCAGTGGCTGGTTCCTCTTACCTTTCTGCCGTCTTCAGTCCAGCCGCCTCTGGATTCCGGATCGTATGTACAGTGGACCTCAATAATTTCTTCTGTGTCAGGATCTTTTATTACATCAGTGCAGGTTACGTAGTAGGCGTGCTTCAGCCTTATCTCTTTACCTGGAGAAAGGCGGAAATATTTTTTAGGGGGATTTTCCATAAAATCATCTTTTTCAATATATATTTTTCTGGAAAAAGGAATCTCTCTTTTTCCCATACTTTCATCTTCCGGATTATTATCTGCCTCCAGCATCTCTGTTTTACCCTCCGGATAGTTTGTAATGATCACTTTCAAAGGATCAAGGACAGCCATTACTCTCTTTGCTTTTACATTGAGATCTTCTCTAAGGCAGTGTTCAAGGAGTGCGAAATCCACTGTACTGTTCGATTTTGCAACCCCTATTCTGGATGCAAAATCCCTGAGTGATTCGGGTGTGTAACCTCTTCTTCTTATACCGGAAATTGTAGGCATTCTGGGATCATCCCATCCTGATACATATCCCTTTTCAACCAGGGTGAGTAATTTTCTTTTACTCATAATTGTATAGTTAAGATTCAGTCTGGCAAATTCAATCTGCCGGGGCTTTGAAGGTACTCCTGATTCATCTACAGACCAGTTGTAGAGAGGTCTGTGATCTTCAAATTCAAGAGTACATACAGAATGAGTAATCTCTTCAAAAGCATCTGATAATGGATGTGTAAAGTCATACATAGGATAGATACACCAATTATCCCCTGTCCTGTGATGACTCATCCTCTTTATTCTGTATAATGCAGGGTCTCTCATGTTTAAATTAGGGGAGGACATATCTATTTTTGCTCTTAAAAGATACTTACCGTCTTCAAATTCACCGTTCTTCATCTTTTCAAAGAGATCAAGATTTTCCTCTACCGATCTGTCTCTATCAGGACTGTTCTTCCCTGGAGAAGTAAGAGTTCCCCGGTATTCCCTTATTTCTTCAGGGCCAAGACTATCCACATAAGCTTTACCCTCTTTAATCAGCTTTACAGCAATTTCATATAATTTATCAAAGTAATCGGATGCATAGTATTCATGCTTTTTCCAGTCAAAACCAAGCCATTTTATGTCTTCTTTAATAGATCTTATATATTCCATTTCCTCTTTTGCAGGATTGGTATCATCGAAGCGAAGATGACATGTTCCATTATACTTTTCAGCCAGGCCAAAGTTAAGACAAATAGATTTTGCATGTCCAATATGTAGATACCCATTAGGTTCAGGCGGGAATCGTGTTACTATCCGACCATTGTTTATGTTATTCTTTATATCTTCATCTATTATCTTCTCAATAAAATTTCCAGCGCTTGCTATGTTGTTCTCTTCCATAAATTTTCCCTGTATTAAAAATGTTTAGTCGTTATACTAGTATATTTTTATTATTCAATCCAGTCTTCCATAGTTCGGGGTTAAGGTTCAACTCGCTTAACAGAGATTGATGATCCATTTTCGAATTTAACAATAACAGCAGGTTTTATCGGATTCCGGTTTTTGTCATATTTAATTTTGCCTGTAACTCCGATAAACGCTGTTGTACTTGCCAGAGCATCCCTTATCCGATCCCTGTCAGTAGAATGCGCTCTTTCGATGGCATCGGCAAGTAAATAAACCATATCATATGCAAGTGCCATTCCTGCATTGATTTCTTCATCACTATAAAGTGTTTTAATTTTATTAAGAAAAGCAATACTTCTTTTATCACTTTGAGAAGCATGCCAATGTGTCAGATAGTAGGTATTGTTCAGTGATTCAGGTGCATAATTATACATAAGGTGGCTCCAGCCGTCTCCTCCCAAAAATACTGAATCAAGGCCCAGTGCACGTGCCCTTTTGATAATTAGAGCAGAGTCCCGGGTATATCCGGGTAGAAATACTGCATCAAAATTGTATTGCATTAACTTATTAATCAAATCTCCATAGTTGGTCATATTTTCGACATAATCCAGCTCTGCAACAATCTTCCCATTTAGTGAGTTAAAGGAATAGTAAAATTGTTTTGCAAGTTCAATACTAAATATCTGGTCTGTATTTGTTAAAATAGCAACATGTCTTGCTTTTAAATAATTATATGCAAAATTTGCAAGAACTTCTCCCTGGAATGTATCAATAAAACATGTGCGGAAAATAAAATCACCTACTTCAGTTACTTTAGGGTTTGTTGCAGTAGGAGTCAGCATAGGTATTCCTGCTTCCTGTAATACCAGTGCCATTCCCAATGCATGAGAACTCCATGAACTTCCAAGAACAGCAACAACTTTTTCATTAACTGCCCTTATTGCTGCTTGTCTTGATCCGAGAGCTGTACTTTTATTATCCAGTTCTATTAGTTCTATCCTTTTCCCTAAAATACCGCCATTATTATTAATTTCATCAACAGCGAACCTGACTGTAATTAAATGTTCATCAGAAATTGAAGAAGCTTCACCGGTTTGCGAAAAAATTGCAGCAATTCTAATTGATTCTGAAGCTGTGGATAAATCAACAATTACAAATACAAAGATAGCTAAATAAAACAATTTCTTCATACTAATATAATCCTGATCAGCTTTTGCTGATAATTTCATATGCCCGGTCTTTCTGGTGAGGAAACAAATCACTCGGCATACTTTCTCTCCCCAAAGCCATAAAAACCATGTATTGTGCACAGTTAAGGTTATTTTTTTTGCAATATTTTTCTTTCATTATAGCTATCTGCTCTTCATCACCTTTCAGTTGGTCGTTATAGAAGGGACAAATGTCAATTAATTCACATTCCTGCATATACACCTCAATGATTTAAAAATAAATTAAGTTGCCGGATAAATCAATAAAAATTAGATTTTTTTTTATATATTCTCTCTATTTGCTAATCATAACAATATATACTACCATATGGTAAGAGGTGTTATTAATGAAACTGCGTAGAAAACTTAACTTAATTAGTTTTGTCGCATTTATTCTTCTGGTTATTCTCACTGTTTTATTTCAACTCCCTGTTCAGCAGAAACAGGAGGAACTCTTTATTAATAGTGTTATACACCTTCTTGATGTACTGGTAAATTCCGAAGAAATCCAACTGGCCAACGAAATTTTCGATAATCGTACCAGAGCTATCAGTTTAAGACTTGAAAGAATGTTACATATGCAGGGAGTTGAGAATGTAATTCTTTACAATAAACTGGGAGCAATGATCAATTTTGCTTTAAGTAGTGATAAGGAGGGGGCAGAGATAAAAACAGGCAGTGATTATACTAATGCCGATATTTTTACAAAAGAGCTTATCTATCATGATGAAGCCTCTCTTCATTATGAGCATGTTATTAAATTTGGTGATGATATTCTTGGATTTATTGAAATATTCTATTCACTTGAAGAGATTAAGAATCAAAGTAGAAAATCCATTTTTGTCTTTGTCGGTTCAGTCTCGGTCGGTCTTATTGTTGTATTACTATTTCTTAATTTAATTCTATCAAGGACAGTTGTTTATCCCCTGATTCGACTTATTGATGCTATTAAAATCTATAACATGGAGAGCTCAGAGGATCATAAGAACAAGATCGAGGTAAGAAGTAAAGACGAGATAGGTGAGTTGACGATGAGTTATAATCATTTATCGGAAAAAATACATAATTACAGCAAAGAGCTTCAGAAAAAGAACTTACAACTGGTACGATCACAGAAAATGGAGATGATTGGTACTCTTGCAGGTGGTCTGGCTCATGATTTTAATAATATTCTTGGTGGAATAATTGGTTCAGTATCATTACTCAAGCTTTATCAGGCTGATGGTGATTTGTCAGATGAAAAATTATTGAATAATCTGACAATAATTGAAAAATCATCAAAAAGAGCTACCGGGGTGGTCAGTAAACTAATGAATTTTTCAAGGGAAGAAGTTAATACAAAATTAGTAGTTGATCTGAATGCTATTGTGAATGATGTTATTGAGATCTGCAGGACAACAATTGATAAAAGTCTTCATCTTCATCCCGGTCTAATGGCAGGTGATTTGCTTGTCGAAGCTGATCCGGGAGAGATCGAACAGGTTATTCTTAATCTATGTATAAATGCTGCTCATTCCATGACAATAATGCGGAGTACTGATGATATAAGAGAGGGGACTCTTGGTATTAAAACTGAGAAAAAACAGGTGGGAGACAATAATTACTGTTCTGTAATTATATCAGATACGGGTGTTGGTATAAAACAGGAAAATCTTGTACGTATATTTGATCCATTTTTTTCTACTAAAATTGAGGATGGTGGAACAGGCTTTGGTCTGGCTATGGCATCATCAATTATTAATCGGCATAAAGGATTTATTGATGTAGACTCCACTTATGGAGATGGAACTACCTTTATTGTGAATCTACCTGCATATACCGGAAGTAAGGGGGGGGTGTTAATCAGAATTACTGTTTAAAATATCATCGATTAACCCGATCTTAAATCTGTCAGCTATCTCTTTGCATTCTTTAATTGAAGCATGTACATCTTCCGGCCTGTGGGCGTCTGAGTTGCAGATTGCTTTTATATTATAATTACCTGCCAGCTCCCAGAAATTTAACCAGGGATAAACGGGGCGCTCCCCTTCCGGTGTTGATAGTTCTTTTTTCCGTAGACCGTATCCATTTATTTCCAATGGAATATTAAGCTCTTCCGCAGCAGTGAGAATGTCAGTGGAACAGGCAATAGCATTATTATCCCATTTCATATATCCGGCCCCAAATCCATCCGGGTGGGCAATAAAACTGAATAGTCCCGTTCGCATTGTTGCAATCATTATCTTTGCATATTGGGTCAGATGTTTTGGTGTCCTGATATCACTTAGATACCCCCAGTCACCCGGTACCTTTATATAATGAATAGCACCAATCAGATAGTCGAATCCTCTTTCTCCCAGCAGCTCATCTCTGTAGAATGCTTCATAAATGGGATCCCATTCACATTCAAGCCCTTTTAAGAGAATAATGTCATCCGATTCAGCCTCCCTGAATTCTGCTTCATAGGCGTCCAGTTCCGATATGTCCATTCTTACATGAGGCCATCTGTTGTCTGGTAGGGGGGTGTGGTCCGATATCCCCAGTAGGGGCGACCGGCTGGTCGCCCCTACCTGGGATATCGCAGCATCTACATAATCTTTTACAGTCCCTGTTGCATGTTTGCAACGCCATGTGTGGGTGTGAAAATTGTTCATATGCACAAGAGGGTATATTATTTCTGCTTCTGTTTCAAGGAATATCAGCAGAGAGGCTTTTGCGATGTCTCTGAATTCGGCTTGTTTTTGTGCTGGTCGTAAACAAGTTTACTGCTCGCATATGCATCCTAAGCTTTTTCGCCAGGTATTGGCCTTATATTAGATATGAAGTATTTTTTAAGTAGAAAAAGTGATACAGCGCAAAAAGCTCAATGTATGTTTCTGTTGACAGAATCGTTATGTGTTGTATATTAATAGTATATGGAAGACCGGAAAATAAATGAAGATGCCATGCATGAACTCTCAGGAACTCTTGCAGCATGCAGCGATCCTGTGCTCATTGAAGATTTTCTAAAGAGTCTTCTTACAAGTTCAGAATCTATGGGTGTTGCAAACAGATGGGCTCTCGTAAGACTTCTGGATGCGGGTATGAGTCAGCGGAATATAGCAAAGGATCTCGGTTTGAGTCTGTGTAATATAACCAGAGGATCAAAAGAACTAAAAAAAGAGAATTCACCATTTGCAGCCATGATTGAGGAATTTAAGAAATTAAGTGATAAATAGTTAAGATAATCGGCAGCTTATTATATGTAATAATCATAGTTTATAATACCGATAGTCGAACTATGAAGGTCTTAATTCTATACGGTAAAGATAAAATTAGAACATGCAAAGTCCAGGATTTTAGAAATGGGCTTTAATATTGATATAAAAGATAATCCTGGAATGACTGCACAAAAATATGCAGAACTTTTTAAACTCAAACGGGTATTATTATTAATGGATAAAGATAATAGATGATTTTTAAGTGGAAGCTGTCAGAATTCTTATATTTTTCAGGTGCTTTAGTTCTTCTTGTTATTGGAATAGGTTTAAAATCAGTATCTGCACCTGCTGTAGGGTTGTATATACTCTATACAGGGAGGAGGAGGGTTTTTCCGAAAGAGGAATCCCCTCCAATTTTACTGAAAAGTAATCTTTTCTGGGATTTGATGTTTATGGCAATATCAGTATTAATGCTGTTTTCTGCGTTAAAAGTAATTTTTAATATATTTTTTCATAATGAGATAATTATTATAAGTCAATGGCTTATCCCTGGCACTGGTCTTGGGATCCTTTACTTTGAAACACTTTTCCGAATAACTGGTGATAAGAAAAACAGATTGGCTGTTTTATTGATAATGCTGCTTTTAATTTTATTTACAGCTGCGTTTATTTTAGGCGGGCTTTGGTTTAAAACAGATCTTATATTGGGCTTTTTATCTTTATCAGTTACTGTTATAATTAGTTTCAGGAAGGCTTATATTGAGCTGACAGATATACTTCGCTAGAGACGTAGCCATGCTATGTCTTTACGGAAACAACAGGAATAACAATGCAGAATAAAAAGAAACTAACAATTTTTCATATCTATAGAAAAGACGGTTCCTCAATTTTTTTACATCCTTTTTCGGAGCCTGATTTTCTTTTAAAACTTGATAACGACTATGAAATAGTAGGAAAGTATGGACATGAACCAAGGGTAGAGAGTCTTACCATGTTCAGAAACGATTTGTATAGGCTTATTGAATCGGCAGTAAAAAGTTGGATTAACGATATACGTTTTATTCCCCGTTTTGTTTTGTCAGCTGCAGTCTTTCTCATTATCTATTTAATTGCAGCTGTTGTTATTAGAGATCCAATTCCTGTTATTGATGAACTTGCTTTGGGTTTAGGTGGAAGTATTGCTCTGTTCTTTGTTCTTTCAAAAAAAGATCAGAATTCCGAAAAATCATCGAAAAAGAGACTGTATCTAAGACTTGTGGTGGATAAGATTGTGTTTGAAGAGGATGAATTTGTAAAAGAGGTGGAAGAAGTTCTTCATTACAATGAATCTATTGATCGGAATGGATTAATTAATTCTATATCCATAGTGGATGAAAAGAGTTTTTGCAATAGTAGTCCCGAAGATATAAAGCAGCTTATTTCTTATCTGGATAACAGGTTTTCAGGGAAAATATATCGGAAAAAAATAGTAAATCTGGAGAATCTTGAAAAAAATAAAATTTTCAGGTGGGCAGAAGATAATAAAATAGATCTTTCTCTTTTTGTAACGTATAAGAAATTAAAGAAAAAAATAAACACATAAGTGTCTATTCAACTACATTTAAAGCTTCCATAGATTCCTGAAGCGCTATTGCAGTTTTGGCAACCATCATGTTTTCTACAGCAGGCTGGAATACCGGGTCAAGTTTAAGGGCAGCTTCCCAGTATTCTATAGCTTTTGAAAGATCACCTTTTGCATATGATTCCAGGCCTGCAATATAGTATTCATCGACCATCCGGGAATCTGCTTTTCTTCTCCTGTCTCCGAGAGGAATAGTTGCTTCAATACTGAATTTATCAACTGCTGTCAGCTGTGTTGTCATATCAAGGGTGTAATTAATATTGAGATTTACCTTTTCAAGTTCCAGCTGACTGCCTATTGTGAATTTGGGATTCGAGCCTCTATGTGAGAATCCTGCATGGATAGAGAAAAAATCAGTCATAACTGCATTTATTCCCCCTGCAATATTCCATTTTTCCCATTCATCACTGGGAAGAGTAAGGCTGAATGGATAATTATAATCAAATGATATTAAAATCGGCCGTATAGGAGAATATGAAAAACCTGCGGTTGCTATGGCCGGGAGAGGTTCTCCCAGAGCAGTTGGCCCAAGGTTTTTAACTACTCCGCCTACTGAAAAGTTTCTTTCTCTGGCAGCATAAAACTTGAGAAAATTCATTCTGGAAAGAAATCCTATATCAGTCATAACTGTAGCAACTGATTGATCAGGAGCAATAGGCTCAGGGATATGCCTGTATGCTGCTTTTACATTTGCCCCGAGAGACATGCCGTAAAAATAATAGCTGGAGAAGAAATTATATGAGATATTCATGGTTGCAATAGTTTCAGAATAATATCCACCGGATTCCTCTTCGCCCCATCTGTTGTATTCAACAAATGGTACATAGAGGAATTTACCACCTACACCAATTCCTAAATCATTGAATCTGGTTGTGTAGACAACACCTTCTATATTTGTATCTGCAATCCAGTTATTATGGTTAAGGGTAAGTTCTGTATAGTCCAGAAGAGAACTCCCTGCAGGATTCGCTTCCAGAAATCCCGAATCGGAAGAAACTGCTGTATATGCTGTTCCCATTCCCTCATATAATCCTCCCATAGGTATCAGAAGTGTAGGAAATATTGTTAAACCAGTGTTTTTATCAGAAAAAAAAGGTAAACTGGAAAGATCTGAAAAATCGGCATAAAATTCATCCAGATTGACGGAAAACACCGCCGCCGGAAGGAGAAAAAGGATAATGAGGAGAAATCTTTTTTTCATCACCTGAAAATATACTACAATCTCCAAAATTTATCCATAAGTTAATGCGTTATCTGTATATATTGATAAGCACAGGTTGAAAAACTGCCGAAAATAGGTAACATTGGGGTATATTCATTTAGTGTATTTTATTCAGTACAGAAAAATTCTTTATCTGATTCTCATTTTATTTATTCTTATACCGCTGAATTTGTATGCAGGTGGTCATAGGGAAGACAGGATGCCCGATGTCCTGGCTTTGGTGGAGGAGAGGCAGTATAACGATGCTATTCTGCTTTTAACAGAAATAATGAGAACTAATCCGGATCAGTTTTCAGAGGCTCAAAAGCTAATACAGAAAATTAGTATTGTAAGGAGTGCGTATAATGATTTATATGCACAACTTATTAAAGTGCTTGATCCTCCAGCCGGAGAAGATATTGATAAGGATAAAGCCTATGGTATTATTAAAGAGATGGAAGGTCTTGACAGTAATCCGAATAAAGCAGCGCTTGCAGCATTTGCACAGGCCAGAGAATCAATTGTCTTTGCAGTCAATGACAGAGCATATCAGATTCTTATGGATACAGCAGCAGATCAGATCAGTAAAAAAGAATACATTAAGGCAATTGAAACCTACCTCGGAGGGTTTACTCTCCATAGTGACGGTTTTGTAGAAAAAGATTACGGGAATATTGCAGAAGATCAGGTTGAGATCTATCAGAATATAATTCTGGTTGCTGCCGGAGATTTCCTGAATTCCTATAATAGAGTTCTTGATGCATCAAAAATATATTCCAATATTATTAAGAGAGGATCAGTCAAGGAAATAGAAAGCGGATACCCGGCTTATTCATCAATTATGCTGGAGGTAAGTGCTTATTGGAAAACTTTAAAAGGAACTGCAGAAAAACTGGATAATCTTGGATTTTCGATTCAGCGGGAAGATGAATCTGACATTCCATATATTTCAACAAACAGGGCATTGACGGTTGGCCGTTCTTCATTGGTGAAGCAGGAGGGTATAGCCGGTGTACTGAGTTATGTATGGGATAATGCCCAGGAGCCTGTTGCCGGAATAATAATTTCCCAACTTGAAAATGTTTATATTGAGGCTGTTAATGGTTATGAAGCTTCTTCTTTTGATAATTCACGAATTCTTTTTTCTGATGCCGGAAGGCTTGCTGTTGTTGTGGTAAATGTACTAAAGCTCCGGGGCGATAAGCTTTATCTAAATAACAACCTTAAAATAAAAGATAATGGTCTGGAGATTGTTCAAGCTGAACTACCGGATATTCTTTATTCTCAGGCAGTTTCAAAAGCTGTTCCTGTTTATACAGATCTTTTACTAATTGCTGAAGAGTTAAACAGCATCTCGAAAACTGTTGAAGCCTCAGGAAGTGTGGAGGGGATTGATGAAGCCATTTCAGGCCTGAATATTATACAAACTGATTTAAATAATAATGGAAAAGCTATAACTGAATTTATTGATGAACAGTTGCTTATAACAGATTCTGTTCTTAATTTAACGAAGACAAAAGACTCTATGGTAAATTTAAAGAATAATCTGGGAATTCTTAATAAGAATATCTTTACTGCTAAGGTAAGATCGGAAGAAAGAAAGCTCACTCTTGAAATTGAACCTGTGCGTTTTAAAATAGGTAATTCCATTGAGGCTATTCATACATCTGAGGCTTATGTTGATGGTATTGAAGAGATTATAAACGGGCTTTCTCATAAGGTTAAAAGACCTGACAGAGCGGAGGAGTTACTTACCCGGACAAAAGATGAGCTTGAAGCAGCTGACATTGCACTTAACAGGTTTATAAAGAATGTGAAAGACGCTAAAGATCCTGCCATAAAATCTTCTCCATCAATAATATTTCAGCTTAATTCAGCTGCGGATCTGAAATCTGATATCCGTTTAAGAAAGCAGGAAATAGACAGGCTTCTTTCCAAAGCAAAAGTACTTAATGATGAAGCTGACGATGCATACAGTTTTGGTATTCTTCGTCTGGATGAAGCTTATGGGAAATTCGACAGAGAGGATTTTGATGGTGCAAGGAAAAAATACTATGAAGCGGAAGCTCTTTTTCTTAAATCTCTGGAGTTTAGGGAAGATGTAAAAGTTCGGAATTTACTTACCGGAGAGCTTGCTAAACTTGATTCAGATATAACTCTTTCCTTAAACAGGAAGATTATAACAGAAGTAAGGCGGCTTATTAACAAAGGTAAGGATTACTACAATCTTCAGGAATTTATCAAGGCAGAGCAGTCCCTTCAGCAGGCTCAGGCCCGATATAAAGTAACAAATGAGGAGAATAATCAGGAAGTGGATAATTGGCTTTCCAAGGTTTCAAGAGCTCTGGAAGCAACCAGTGGAAGAAATATAGCAATTACCGATCCACTCTATTCTGACATCATTGCTATTCTGAATCGTGCCGGAGAAGAGTTTGAGAAGGGGATAACACTTTTAAAATCAAATAGAAAAACTGAAGCTGAAGCTCATTTCAGCGAAGCAATAAAAAATATTGAACTTGTAAAAGAACCATTTCCACGAAATTTTAAGGCAAGTGTATTGTACCTCAAAATTCTTGAATATACACAGGCAGAAACTTTTAACAGTTATTTTAAGTCAGTATATGATACTGCAATTTCAAATATCAGCAACAATCCTAAAACTGCAGATGATGATCTTCTTGCTCTGTATGAGATCAATCCGGATTATCCGGGAATTAAAACAGCTATATATCGTTCAGGAGTTTCTTCAGGTCGGATTATTCCTCCTCCTGCACAGGTGGATATTAAAAGGGCACAAGATCTCTATAGACAGGCAAAAACAATAGTTGATTTAGACAGAAGATCTCAGTTCCCTATAGCTTTGGCATATCTGGAAGAGGCGATTTTGATAAACAGTGATTATGATACCGCCGCTATATTGATGGATAAAATCAGGACCAGTACCGGTGGTGTTAGTCAGGTAGCAATGACCACTTCAGATACACAGCAGCTTAGATATGCAGAATCTCTATATATTGAAGGCAGATATCTGGAAGCAAATATAATAGTCAATCAACTTTGGGTAAAACCTGATAACAGGAAAAGTTCCAAATTAAATGATTTAAAGGCAAAGGTAGAAGCAAGACTTTGATTAGAAACAGATCAATAATACAACAATATTCTTTTTTCTTTTTTCTCCTGGTTTTAATTTTTTTACATCCATTTATTCTTTCTGCCCGGGAACTTTTCTGGGAGAATCCCGAGGTACTTGTTGGAAATAATGTCTGGTTTCCTCTTACGGCATATAATGCGGAATCGAGTGTTATTATGTGGCAGGAATTTGATGAAACGGACAGTGGATCCGTAGAAATGAGTATTTCGCTTATGACAGCTATTGATGGTAATAGCTGGATTAAGCATCACAAAGTTCTTGGACCATTCCCTTTCACTGGTGACAAGGTATCTATCTCATCAATAGTAGTTGATAATTCCGGTTTAATATATATAGCTCTGTCGAGTTCTACAGAAGGGATACTTATTTACGTATCCAGTGATAATGGTGAGTCCTTCAAGCTGATTGGCAAACCGGGAGGAGAGGATATAACAACAGTTTCTCCTAAACTTTTTCTAACCGGAAGCGGCAGTTTTATCCTTTTTGTTACTCAGTCTGTAATAGAAAACAGATCAGCTTTTAATCAGGAACGTACTCTGGGTATTGCGTATTCAGTCTCTTCCAACGGTAGGTTCTGGTCTGATTATGCTCCACTGGTATCAGGCAGCACCTTTTCCAACGTATATCTTCCTTTTCATGTCTCTTCAGGGAGTATTGAGCATGTCATTTTTCAGGCATCTCATAAGGAAAGTCGATTTTATCAGCTTTACCATATTTCCAGCAGGGACAGGGGACTGACATGGTCAACTCCAGCTTTAATAACAGATATTTCTGAAAATGGAAACAGATTTGCTGATTTTGATAATCAGAGAGTTTTTTTTAAAGAGTTCCACGGAAATCTTTATGTTTTATGGGAGAGAAAACTAGGTGATGGGTCTGCATTACCATATTATGGGGAGCTTGATATAGATAGAGGTGTACTAAACAGAGTTGAACAGATAAGCGGAGAGGGGATAAGTACAAACCCTGTTAATAATCCCCAGTTATATATAAATCACGGACTACCTGTTGCACTCTGGTACAACAATATTGGCCAGGTGGTTATTGCCGGCAGGGAGAATGATGAGTGGACAGGTATTGATATCCCCGGTCAGACAAGTGGAGGGCTTAGTAATTTTTGCAGATTTTTATCTGTTGAAAATGAAATGAATATAGTTTGGCAGAGTGATATTGGTGATAGTTCCGGTTTAACAAGATTGGCGCAGGATAAATCAGTATCTGATATAACAGTATTTCCGGTAAATTTTAAATCATCAGCACTTAATCAGGATAGATACACAGTTAACTGGAACCTGCCGTCAGACTCATCAGGTATAGCGGGCTTTAGTTATTCTCTTGATAGAAATGAGAAAGGAACATCTCCGGAAACAATAATGATTAAACGGCGGGATGATAGAAGTGTAAGTTTTACTGTCCTAAAAGACGGGGAATGGTTTATTCACCTGCGAGCTGTTGATTATGCCGGTAACTGGTCCTCTCCTTCAACTTTGAAATTTATTCGGGATACTACACCTCCGGGTAAAGTTGTATTTCAATTACCGGAAACTGATGAAGCCGGTTACTTGTTATCAAACACTGGATCTTTGGATTGGGAGGCGCCTGCCGGGGAAGCGGCTGCAGGATACAGTCATAGAATACAGTATCTTGCCAATTTGACTTACACTGGAGATTTTTCGGGATTTAATATCCTCCCTGCTCCCGGCAGTTCCGGTAATCGTGATACTTCATATAGATACTATAATCAGGATAATGGTTTATGGTCTTTCACAGTTACCGCATTTGATGCTGCAGGTAATCAGGGAGAACCTGCAACCATTTTTCTTAGTATGAATAGGTATATTCCGGTCACTTATATAACAAGGTTATCTGCAGTTCAGGATGACCTTGGAATAATTACCATAAGGATTCAGGGTAGAGGTTTTTCTGTAGGTGGTAAGATCAGCACTATAATTTTGGATAGGGATAAAAAAGAGCCATTTGATTATGTCTATGAACCTGATTCAGGATATTTTGGAGTTTTATCTGACCGAATAATAGATGGTCTTAAAATAAGTGAGATGGATGAAGGCTCCTATTATATAGGGTTGGTTCATCCTTCAAGAGGTTTTTCATTTAGCAGTGAAAAGCTGAAATTTGAATCTACAGGAACTGTGAAATTTGGTAATTTCAGCATTCTTGATAATGGAGAGGGCTCTAATCTTGTACTAAAAAAACTTTTAACACTATCTGCAAATAGAATTTTCTTTGGTGTTGTAATGATTCTATTGTTAATTATGATTATTTTTGCTTTCCTGCGTATTATGGCGCTTGTCAGAGAGAGCAGATATATAAAGATGGAAGTTCAGGCACTGGTAAATAACAGAGTATTACCCTCAGAAAAGAGGATAGAAAGGATAAGAAATATGCAAAAACGCGGAATGGGTCTAAGAATTAAATTTGCATTGCTGGTAACGTCCCTTGTTTTGTTGGTAGTTATAATGGTGTCTTACTCATTAAGTATGTTTATGGTCTCAACCCAGCAGAAAAATTTAACAGATGGTCTTGCTCAGACTACAGAAGTTCTTATAAACAGTGTAAATACTGCTGCAGGGAAGTATCTTCAGGAGAACAATACTCTGGAGCTTAAACGTTTACCTTCCCAGATTGAGTCTATGAGTGCTGCCCGATTTTTAACTATTACCGGTCCGGGAGCAGCATCTGAAAACAAGAATACTGTAGAATATCTATGGGTCACAAATGACAGTAATATCAGAGATAAGGTTGATATTTCAAATTTTGAAACTGAAGATGATCTTCTGTCAGGTCTTCCCGGGGGTGCAAGATTCTCTGAAGGTTCTTTAACAATGAATGATAATCTATCTGCAGATGTTTCTGAATTGGCAGACAGTATAAACATTCAGGGGATAGAATCTGTTGGAGTTCTTTCAAAGGAACTTACCCGGCTGCAGGGTGTTGCTTCAGAGCTCTCAAGAAAGGCGAGAACAGAAGCTGACATAAACGAAATCAGAAAGATGCAGGATGAAATTTCCATGATAAGCGGGGAAATTGAGATTAAACTTGCGGAGATTGGCAGTTTCTTCGGTTCCATCCCGGTATTTGATCCTGAAAAAATACTTACCGGTCCAACGGAGTATACGTTTTACAGACCGATAGTTTATCAGCAGAGGGGTAACAATGAGAAGTTTTACCAGGGTACTGTCAGGCTGCAGATATCTACTGAAGAAATAATAAGGGAGATTGAAACTTCCAGAAAGGCACTTATAAAACGTACTGTTATTATTGCTCTCATAGCAATGGTTCCTGGAATAATTGGTGCTCTTGTTCTTGCTTCCATAATTATCAGTCCTATTAACCATCTTTTAAAGAAGGTGGAAGAGATCAGAGACACTGAGGACCACATTGACCTTAAAGATTTCAGTGTGAGCGTAAAAACTCATGATGAGATTTCCCGTCTTGCAGAAGCAGTTAATCAGATGAGCAAGGGGTTGTATAAAGCTGCCCAGGCAAGTGTAGAATTGAGAGTTGGTAAAGATGTTCAGAAGCAGTTCCTGCCTTTGGAAAAAAACGCAAAAGGGGAAAAAACATCAATAGCCAGGAAGGAAACCGATTATATAGAATTCTTTGGATACTACGAAGGAGCCAAGGGAGTTTCCGGTGATTATTTTGATTTTGTCGAGATTGATAAAGACAGATATGCTGTTATTAAGTGCGATATTTCCGGGAAAGGAGTCTCTGCTTCCTTGATTATGGCAGCTGTCGCAACAATTTTTCATTCTTATTTTAATGACTGGAAGCGGGATAATGAAAGAAGGAAAAATATT
>JAUVLL010000080.1 GCA_030600745.1 Spirochaetaceae bacterium
ATGAACATTTTGGTGACATTGTAATTAGCGACATCGGACACATTGAAACAAACAAATTATACGAAGGTGCCGATACATCAGATGAATACCGGCAGTACCTTGAATCCCGATACTTCATAAGCCCGGATAACTTAGCAGCCAGATCATCAAAACTATCATCACTTATCTTTGCCCAGTAATGGTTTGATTGGGCAAGTTTGATAATCGACTCTTCCCTGGCAACAACATTTACAGATAAGGGAAGCTCCCCAATAATCTCTGTGATATTATCCTTTAAAGCTTCAAACTTCTCTTTTTCATCTGCCAAAAATGCCAATGAAGTTTCCAGAAGATCTTTCTTAAAACGCATTGCTTTAAAATCTGTCTGGGACACCGTTCTAAAAAGAGGTTTTATGGTATTCCGTAAAAACTCAATCTTTTCATGAGTCAACCGTGTCCAGAAGTTGTCATCTTTAATCTTGTCTAAATTAGCTGCTGATTCCTGAATAACAACTGAGTTTTCCGGTAATTCCACTATCTGATTTCGGAGTTTTACAATCTCCTTTTCTGCAATTACAAGTTCCTGAATATCCAAAGCCTTTTCTATTTTATCCAGTCGAATGGCAACAAAACGTACAGGAAGTGGAACCTGAACAGTTAAGTCTTTACCTTTTGGATTTAGCTTAAAATACTCAAAATTATCCCAGCAGTCCAATATAAGAAAACTATCTTTTTCTGTACACCAGGGTTTAATTTTCCCCGGATCCAAAAGCCTTGTGCCTCTGCCTATCATCTGCCAGAACCTGGTATAGGAATATACCGGTTTTGCAAATACCAGATTAATAATTTCAAGAACATCTATTCCGGTATCCAGCATATCCACACTAAGTGCGATTCGGGGCATATCGTTTTTCTTAAACTGGTCCAGAAGTCCACCCTTTCCATAGACTCTTGAGTCATCGGATACAAGGACCTTTGCCAGTTCACCCTTATATTCGGGATACAGTGCATCAAAAATCTGTTCAATTCTTCGAGCATGAGATATGGAAGTGCAGAAAAAGATTGTTTTACCCGGGAGAACACCATTAGGATCTTTTATGGATTCTTCCATGAACTCTTTCACAATTAAAGCATTTGTGCCCTTATTAATAACTTTCTTTTCTATTTCTGTGCCTTCAAAATTGATTTCTGAAACCTCTTTCCCTTCAAGAATCAGTTTCTTCTGATCTTCCAGAGAAATTGTTCGTTTACTTATGCCTTCATCCTGAAACTTTGTATGGATCTTCATTACCTGGAAATTACAGAGGTATGGAGGAATATTGGTAACTGCCTCCTCATAGGTGTATGCAAAGGTTGGCAGACCATTATCACAATTAAAAAGCTTAAATGTATTGTGGTCAATGATATCTGTGGGAGTTGCAGTAAGCCCCAGACTAATGGCCTTGAAATAATCAAGGACCTCACCATAAGTATTGTATATGGAACGATGGCTCTCATCGATTACAATTAAATCAAAAAAATGGGGAGAAAGAGAAGGGGGCTCTTCCTTTATAATATTCAGCATTCTGGGATAAGTAGATACATAGATACGACGATCTTTAGATATTTCCTTTTCACCATCATGAGGCCAGCGTGGTTCATTTGGCAGATGTTCTTTAAATGCATCCAATCCCTGCTCACGTAAAGGGATTCTATCAACCAGAAATAATACCCTCTCTGCATGACCTGCACGCATGAGAGCATCTACAAGAGCAATACAGGTTCTTGTTTTACCCGTTCCTGTTGCCATTACCAGAAGAAAGTTCCGATGTTTCTTCTCAATACCTTCCATTACTGCCCGAATAGCCCTAATCTGATAATCCCTGCCGGCAATTCCGGTATTTATAAGTTCATCTGCCAAAGGTTTCCGATGTTCCCTTATATACTGGAAACGCTCCAGATCATCCCTGGAAGGGAATCCGACTACTCTTCTGGGCGGGTAATTTTCAAGGTCCCAGAAATAAATTTCAAGGCCATTGGTATAAAAACAAAAAGGGAGCATACCACCATGCTCTTTCTGAATGTTACAGCAGTACTGCTTTGCCTGCTCCCTGCCAACCTCAGCATCTTTGGAACTCTTTTTTGCCTCTACAACAGCAAGAGGCTTACCATCTCTTCCCAACAGAACATAGTCACTGTACTGATGCCCTTCATAAGGTGTTCGGGGTTCAGAAACACCATCCGGCAATGGTATGGAAATATCGAACTCCTGGGATACCTGTGAAAGATTATACACATCCCAACCGGCAGATAAGAGTTTTGTGTCAATAAGTTCTATTCGTGTTTCTGCTTCTGTCTTCATTACTTCTTAATTCTGTTAATCTCTTTTTCTTATCATAGGCCAAACTCTTACTTACTGCAAATTCCTATAGATTAAATCATATTATTCCCGCAGCCAGTCTAAATATGAAACTGCGGAATCTGTAGATGCTGATAATTTTGTCTCATCCAGCACAATAATTTTTCCATTGCTATGGGGATGAAGGCTGAGACCCAGATCCAATCCGCGTAATTCTCTTACTGCATTCTCTTCTGTTAGTGAAAAACACACCTGACAGGCACCATTTTCATAAATGAAATCTGTCTCTCCCTGTGCTGTTCGGAAAAAGGAAAGGGGAGTATTTCCCATGCGAATCAGATCAAGAAATACAAGATTTTCAAAAGCTTTTCCTTTATCTGACGGAAAACTTTTTACATGATTATAAATTCCACTGTCAACCAAATACACCTTTTTTAAGCCTGTATTTCCTTTATTCCTATTGTTTATAAAATAGACAAAAAATGAATCCTCAAAATACTTAAGATACAAATGGAGAGTGTCTTTAGATACTTTTAATCCCTGACTTTTAAAATCATTAAACCATTTGTTTATACTGATCTCTTTTGTAAATGATTGAACCAGTTTCCAGAACAGTTTATCGATAATATGGATATTCTTTACCGAATATCTCTCAATGATATCTCTGAACAGCATTACATCCAGATAGGAAGATAACAGATTTGATTTTGTTTCATCCTTTTCACTTAAAACAACTTCAGGAAAGCCCCCCCATTTAAGAAAATCCATTAGAAGATTTATCATTACAGCCCTTTGTTTTGTAGTAAGATTTCCTCCGGATATAGTGTTAACACCCTTGAATTTCAGATACTCCGGAAAATTCAATGGATATAAATAGAAATTCATCACTTTACCCCGAAGTACCGAAGCAAGATCCTCCACAACCATTTTAGATGATGATCCTGTTATAAATATCTTATAACCTTTATTCAGCAGTAATTTTAGTCCCCTTTCAAATCCTGCTATTTCCTGTATCTCATCAAAAAAAAAGTATGGTTTATAATCCGGAAAGAGTTCGTAATATGCTGTAAGAGTCAGCTCGAAATCTACGGGTGTATAGTCTTCCACTGAAATTTCAGAGAAATCAATAAAAACAATTTGTTCTTTCTGCAGATCAAGTTCACCGGTTATCTGTTTTAAAAAATAAGTTTTACCCGCTCTCCTGGGACCCATAATAGCCACAATCTTTTCAAGTCTATCCAAATCCTTATATGGGAGTATTTTATCTCTGGGAATATATTTCCTGTTCCAGACTGTTTCCTGATTATCCAGTATAATTTGTTTTAATCTTTCCTTATCCATAAGGACATATTATCACAAACTATCCCTATAAACAAGGATAGTTTGTGTTTAATAAAATAAATGTTAGGGATTGGATGGGCGCCGCAGGCGGTCGGTTTTGTAGGGGCCGATTTATCGCGCCCATGCAATAACCGACGGAACCCCTGGAAAGCCCGGCCCTGTAGGGGCGGGGTCACCCCGCCCTTAGAGGGCAACACCCAAAAAATCTATAAAAAGGGAAGGGACATAAAACCCTCGGATCTAATCCCGAACCCTGTCCGGTACATGCAGAATCTCTCTGGGTTTACTGCCGTTCGGAGGTCCAACTATACCCCTGGCTTCCATCTCTTCCACTATTCTGGCAGCTCTGTTATAACCAATTTGAAGTCTGCGTTGGAGATATGAGGCGGAGGCTTTTCCTGCTGTAACAACAGTTTCTACAGCTTTATCCATTAAAGGATCATTAGTGCTGTAACTTCCTGTATCTGTTGTATCTTCATCGTCATCATCGTAGAAAATTTCATCATCTATATAATCCGGTTCACCAAGGGTTTTTATATAGGCTGTTACAGCCTCAACTTCGGTGTCCGAGAGGAAAGCTCCCTGGATTCGTGTTAATGAGGGGTCCCAGGCAGAGGAAAAAAGCATATCACCCTGACCGAGCAGTTTATCTGCACCTGCAGTATCCAGAATTATTCTTGAATCAATTTTATTGGATACCATAAAAGCAATCCGGCTTGGAATATTTGCCTTAATAAGACCGGTGATAACATCTATAGAAGGCCTTTGTGTTGCAAGAACAAGGTGTATGCCAACAGCCCTGGCCATAGCGGCAAGTCGGGCGAGAATAGATTCAAGCTCTTTACCGGAAGTTGCTATCAAATCGGCAAACTCATCAACAACAACAACTATGTAGGGAAGCTTTTTTGTAGAAATCCGGTTACGTTTAATTTTTTTATTATAGGATCGTATATCCCGGACACCCATGGAATCAAGGAGAGCATACCGCTGTTCCATTATATATATACAGTACTGAAGCGCCTGAAACGCCCTTTTAGGTTCTGTTATTACAGGAGTCAGCAAATGGGGTATATCGTTGTATAGTTTAAGCTCCACAATTTTAGGATCGATTAAAAGAAGCCGAACCTGGTCCGGCGTCCGTTTATAAAGTATCGAACAGATAAGTGCATTAACACATACTGATTTCCCGGAACCGGTTGCACCGGCTATTAAAAGGTGGGGCGTTTTTACAAGATCAATAATCTGCGTATTTCCTGTAATATCCTTACCTATGGCAACAGGTATCTGTTTTTTAGGATCCTGAAACTTATCATCGTTGAGCATCTCCTTGAAAGATACTATGGCTCTCTCTTTATTGGGAATCTCTATGCCTACAGCATGTTTCCCGGGTATGGGAGCAACAATTCTTACTCTGGAAGCAGCTAAACGCATGGCTATATTATCTGCCAGATTAGCAATTTTGGATAACTTGACTCCCGGAGCCGGAAGGATCTCAAACATAGTTATAACAGGACCCTTCTGTATTCCGGTTACTTCCGCCTTTATTTTAAACTCTTCAAGGGTATCTTTGAGTATTCCCGCTGCAAGCCTGGTCTGATCATCAATTACCCAGTAGTGACCGTTTGAATAATTATTAAGGATATTTTCTGAAGGAACACTATAATTTGCATAGGTAAATTTTTTCTTCGGCTTTTCCTTTAATATTCCGGATACAGAACTATCCTCGAAACCACTGGAGGAATCACCCGTATTGATCAGATGCCCCTCTCCTACATCAGAAAAAACCTCATCTTCAGGATCTGATTCATTGTAAGTATCGTAATCATCCATTTCTTCCACTTCATCTACTTCTTCAAGCTCTTCCACTACATCATCACCATAATCAATGGAAAAACCCTTTCCAGTTTCTAAAGATTCAGAAGATATTGATTTTAGATTGTTCAGGGGACGTAATTCAGGAAGATCTACATAAGTTTTCTCTGAATGACTTTCAGAATATAATGTACTATTTTCTGCTTCAAAACGATCAGAAAGTACTCCGGGACGAAGGATTGCGGGGGTTGAATAAGTTTCTTCTGAGATATCACCTGGTTCTTCTACAACTTCTTTCAAAGCAGCAGAGCTGCCGCTAAACATTTTCATGCTTAAAATATAGATTAGTAAAATTTCAACCAATAACAAAAGGAAAAGAAGAAAAGAACCCTCTTTCCTCCCCATAATATTAACTATGAAAAGAACAGGAGAAGAGGTATCAATCTCTAAAAAGACTTTTAAAAACAGCACTAGTGTTATAAATGGTAAAATAGTACTTGTAAGTAGAATTACCCACTTAACACTGAAATTTTTCCTGAAAGCTAATATTGCTGCTGCAAATATATACAATGGGATGTAAAATGACACGTAAGCGAAACTTTTTCTTAGGAAATCTCCGGAAATATTGCTAATTCCATAAAAACTTAAACTAATAACTGTAAGGAAAAAAACTCCAAGTAATCCGAGTACAGCTGCTGAATAGTATGATAATTTACCTTTATACATGAATCTCCCTTACTTCGTTATCGGATTCTTAAAAGAAAACTGAACTATCTGAAGAATACCAATCCTACAATTCCCAGGGGAATTAAATAGATACTGAAGAAATAGAGATTCCCCTTTTTTATAAGTTTTAACAACAGCTTAAGACTAAATAATCCTACAATAAACGCAGATATCATACCTGCCCCAATAACTACAGGGTCTACCATATCCAGTAGTCCTGTTGCATCCTTAAATTCAAGGATAAAAGCTCCGAATATAGCCGGCACAGATATTAAAAATGAATACTCACCGGCTTTCTCCCTGTCCATACCGGAAAGAAGGGCTGCAGATATAGTGATACCGGATCTGGAAATTCCTGGAAGAACTCCAAGACCCTGACTTATTCCGGTTATTACACTCTGCTTTATACCAATACTGCTGTAATTAATATTACCACCCCAAAACTTACTCCCTATCAGTATAAGACCTGTAATAATAAAGAAGATATAAATAATCGATATATATTTATCCACATCAAACTCATTCAAAATTAATCCGATTACTCCTGTAAATACTGTGGATACAAGAATCATCAGGAAAAGCTTCCTGTTAGCTTTATCTTCTTTATCCAGGCCTGTCCGTTTAAAAAGAGAAACAAGGATTTTAATTATTCTACTTCTAAAAACTATAAGAATAACCAGTAAAGTTGAAATATGAAGAAGAATATCAAAAAGAACTGGTACCTCCTGTAGATGCATAAATGATTCAACAACAGTAAGATGGCCCGAACTTGAAACAGGCAGGAATTCTGTAAACCCCTGAAGAACACCAAGCAGAACAGATTGAATAAATGTCATAAATTAATTCCTGTAAAAAAGATTTATTATTTCGTTAGAAGAAATACCCTCGTAAAGATACCCATAAATTACTGATGAAACAAGGAGTTTCCGACCATACTGGCTTGTTTCTTTAAATGGGACAGCTTCCAGAAAGAGGTCATCAGAAAGGTCAGTATATTCCTCCCTCCAGCGCCTTACCCTGGTTAAACCGCCATTGTAGGCAAATAAAGCATCACATAATATATCTGTCCGCCTGATAAGATTTCCCAGATACCATCCCCCAAACTCAAGATTTATTGCTGCATCTTTTAGATCGTAGTTTGCAACCCGTAACCTCTCAGCAACATCTGCAGCAGTTGCCGGCATAAGCTGACTAAGCCCAATAGCTCCTGCAGATGATCGGACATCTCTCTGGAAATGACTTTCCTCCCGTACCAGGGCAGTAAAAACATACCACTTCAATTTTTCTTTTTCAGATATTTTAAATATTTCACTTTTGTAAGCATCCGGATATATCAATTCAAGGTCGCTTTTATTCAAATTAAATCCATCTATTCTACTATAACGACTTAACAAACGTATGGATGCAGCAAATTCCCCGGATTCTGACAATTTCAATGCTGTTCTGCGTACAAGACTATTATCAGAAAATGAATTATTCATTAGATAATTATAAGCTTCCATAGGTTGTTTATACTCAAGCCAGCCAAAAACAAGTTCCTCACTCCCCTCCATCCCCGGATAAACAGGTATGGGATACCTGTTTATACTTTTATTAAACATCCATGGGAGTTCTCTTATATCGAAAATTTTAAGATAGTTTCCTGAAAGAATTCTGTAGTATAATCCGGAAGCAATTCCAAATCCACTTTCATATGATAATGCCATAAGGCGGGTTATCTCTTTTTTGCTTATATTTATATAAGATTCCATCCCCGCACGGGCTGTAAGATATGCATATTTTGATATAGATTCATCCGGACCTGAGACCTGTATAACATCCAACAGCTCACGAATAACTGTCCATTGCCCCTGCTGTACAAAAAAAGTTGCCAGTTCAGTCAGGACATCACTAAAATAATCCGGATCAGTCCACTTATCTGTTAATAATCCAATCTGACCGGCTGCTTTTTCAGGAGAATAACGAAGCAGACTGTTATACCAGTACCAGAGCATCTTTTCATGTTTTCTTCCGGTAACAAAAGGCAGTCCCTTAATAAATAAATCAGAGGCATCTGCAAAATTGCCTTTTCGCCTTTTTAGGTATCCAGCTGTTTCATAGAGTCCTGCAATAAACTCATAAGTATAAACTTCTCCAGGTTCATAACCTGCGAGTGAAGGGAGAATAAGAAACTCTTCAATAAAAGTTAAAAACTTAAATCCTTTCCCTGAGATATTCGCAATCCTGTACATTTCATCAAAAATAACAGGGGTAAGGATAACATTATCCACAATAAACCCATTATCCAGAGTATCGATTAATGTTTCTTTCTGTATGTTAAGAAGCTGAATCATGGTTCTGCCTGCTGATACATACTCACGATTAAACAGTTGAATCTTAAATTCTACCAGCAAGACAGTGGAAAATGGAAGTTCGACTTCAAATTCCTGTATATGCCTATATGCATCAACAATAAATTCTGATGCAGGATTACGTACTAGTAATTCTCTAAAATCATCTGCCGCAGAGTTATTGTCCTCATAAAGTTCAGCTAAAAAACTGTAGTACTCAATCTCCTGAGAAGATTCTATAACAGTACCGGAACTTGTTTGAGAAGCTGCATACTTACTCACTGCTGATACCAAACTCCTATAGTCTTCCATTAAGTAGTATGATTCAAGCAAGTGTTCCAAAAGAGCTGACTCCGTTAACCCATCATCCAACAGGCTGCTACAGACCTCAGACACAATCCTATAATCTCCGGAATCTTTAAACACAAGTTCAGCAAGTGTTAAAGCAGCTTGTATGCGAATAGCATTACTTCCATATAGTGCACTATGAATTAAGTTTTCCTTGATTTTTACCTTATTCAAATTTGAATCGGATATCGCATAAAAATAGGGCAAATTATTACCGGATAGATCAAAAGAATATGATGAAAAGGGAAACAGGGCTAAGACAAGAACAATACAATACTTATTTTTTAGATGGAATAAAAATTTCAGTTTCGGCAAAAATAATGTCCGGATCAGCAATACTATTTTCTTTAACAATCTGATTATATTCCCTTGGAGAGTCATAGAAAGAATAGGAGATATCCCACAAGGTATCACCCCATCGTATTCTGTACCATACTCCTGATGTATCCAGGATTTTATTACTTTCCTGTGCAGGAACTGTTGCAGCTTCGTCCACTGCAGTTTCCTGAGCTTCAGGAACTACTACTACAGGAGTTTTTACCGGAGCTTCCGGTGCAGGTTCTTCTGTAGTTTCGGTTTTAGCTTCAAGAGCTGGTGCATTTTCACCCTGCAGACTACGAAAAATAAGATACGAAATACCGGCAATTGCTGCAATAGCTATTAACACTAAAAGAGCAATAAGAAAAGGATTACCCCCTTTTTTTACACTGGATTCAGTCATCTCCGATCCAGGAAAAACATTACCGGTAAAATCATCCTCCGGTTCTTCAGCAATTTCAGTACCCATGGATGTTTCTATCTCACCGGTTTCCTCTTCCATGAAATCATCAAGACTGTCTTCCATAAGACTTTCATCATCTTCAGGAATATCACCAAAATCAAGATCTTCATCATCGAGAGACAATTCTTCACTATCCAGATCCAGATCATCAATATTAAGATCTTCAGATTCATCATCAAGGGAAAACTCAGGAACATCATACATGGCAGATTCAGCAAGAGATTCCATACTTACACTTAGCGATTCAATCTGACCTGATGCAAGATCACCTGCTTCAGCATTGAGAGTTCCATCTTTATCAAAGCCTATTTTAAGCTCTATTTCCGAAGACTCTTTGGGACCCTGTGTAAGATTCTCAATAAGAAGGCTTCCAACATAGGAAGCATCAGCCAGTTCAGATCCTTCCCCTTTATAAAGATCGATTTGAACACTCTCCTGATCATCATTTACAGTTGTCAGTACCAAACGCTTTCCTTTAGTACTACCCTCCTCCAGAATTGGAAAATAGGAACCGTCAGCTATTTTAATACCAATAGTAGGTTTTTCCACATTACACCTTCCTTACCTAAGATTAAAACCGTCTATATCTATTGTCAACAATTTTTTCTATATAATCTTCCTTGACTTCAAGGCATCACACAAGCATAATAAATGTATGCAGAATAACTATATATTCCTTTTACCTATAGTTCTAG
>JAUVLL010000316.1 GCA_030600745.1 Spirochaetaceae bacterium
GAATTTATCAAATATAGCTTCAGAAACCTTCATCTGGGACCATCCGGCTACCCCGCCATAAACTAGCCCCTTTGATCTGTCCTCGGGATCAGTAAATAGTTCTGAATATTCAGGAAGGTCTGCAACACTTTTCAAATTAATTGCTGCGGCGTTGGAACCCTCAACCAGATATCTTGGAACCCACCATCCTTGTGGTGCATCCGGCATATTCCTGCCTAGATCTACCATGTTTCCGGAATCAATACCCTCTTTATAAACTTCAGGCCAGTTTGAATGCCATGATTCCATGTTTACATCGATGTCCCCCTGAATAAGTCCATTGGCAAGGGGGAGTGTGTCTCCTGGCATATAATCGGCCTTATATCCCTCAAAACCATTTTCCATTATAAATGCTACTATTCTATTATGAACCTGAACACTGTCCCAGGAGACATCAGCAAAAACTACTGTCTTAACTCCTCCCTCCTGCTGCCCGGCTGAAAAAATAGTTACAGGTATTATAAGCACCAATAAAAATAACATTACTAAAATTTTACGCATATTTAACTCCTTATTAATGTTAGTATTCTAAATAAAAATAAAATAATATTCAAGTGGTATCAATGTTGTATAGTGAATTATACACAAAATACAGTCTTCTAGTTAAAATTAAAGATACTATGAGTTAATATATAGATATATTTAATACAACTCTTAATATTCGTATACTAATAAATAATACTCTTTACATAGATGATAATTATTGATAGAGTAAAAAAAAATCGAAGTTAACTGAACTTCAAGATGAGGTTACTATGATTGCTTCAAATTCAACTAATGAGGTTTTGACAACACTTAGACAAATTATTCGGGCTATAGATTTACAGTCTAAGAAATTGGTTAAAAAATATGGATTAACGCTGCCTCAGCTTATTTTGCTGAAAGAGATTAAAGAAAATCCCGAACAACCTATATCAAAAATATCAAACCAGGTAAGCTTGTCTCAGGCAACAGTAACCAGTATATTAGACCGTCTCGAAAAACAGGGTTTCGCTGTTCGAGAAAGAGGAAAAGAAGACAAAAGAAAGGTTTACACCTACATAACAGAAAAAGCAGAAACTATTCTATCCAACAGACCTCAACTGCTTCAGGATTCGTTTTCCAGAGAATTCGAAAAACTGGAAGAGTGGGAAAAAAATATGATACTGTCAGCCTTGCAGAGGCTATCTTTAATGATGAACGCCGATGATATTGAATCTCCACCAATACTTGCCAGTGGTCCTCTGGAGGCATCCCCTGCAGAAGTAAATAGCTTTCTGGAAGATGTAAATAATAATTGATTGTATGCAAGGAGATAAATTTGAAATAGAAACACTCTTTCTTAGAGAGCTTGATATAGAAAGTTGTCGTGCTTGTGAAGGGTGTGCCCCCTCTAACCTCTTTCCAGTAATCCATAATTTCCCCTCTTAAAAAAGTTGTAAATATAATATTCCGATTGTTTTCTGTAACTTGATTATAACATATAAAAACACAATTCACAATAATAATCTGTTATTATTTATAAGAATACTAATTAAAATATAATATGCATATACCTTGTACAGCTATAATGATAGTCTTTGGTTATGAACAGCCTTGTATTTATTTAGAATACTAAGTATCATATATACTATAAGATGATTTTCTAAGAGAGATCAGATTTCTAACAGGAGGGAAAAATGCCGTGTGGTAAAAAAAGAAAAAGACATAAAACAGCTACTCATAAAAGAAAGAAAAAACTAAGGAAAAACCGACAAAAAAAGAAAAATAAGAAATAAACTATACATTTTTACTTCATAACTCTATTTTTTTCGTATGCGATCTGCAACATGACAGGCTGGGTTACTAGAAATATTTGGCATAATAATTACTAATTCAGGCTGTCCGGCAACCTTAAATAATTGTCGCTGATCACCTGGGATAGAGAAGATCATTAGAATCCCAAATTTACCCAAAGTGGTAGTCTTTTTGCTGGAACAGGCAGCATCGTGATAATAAATTGAAAATCAAAAGTGTCAGGGCAGATTGTACATGAAGCAACAGCCGTTGTTCTTGCTGAGGTATATCGTTCATAGTTAGAAAACGATGTTCATATTGCTCGATATGGAAGAATCCAACCGGATTTTGTTTTCATAGAGTATTTCAACAGATAGAAAGCCCGATATAGTACAACTGATTATTCATCCTCCGGGTACCATAGTTTACTTTTATGTGTAAATACTCTTTTTTTACCTGCCAGTTTTACAAAGAAAGTTCCTGAAAACAGCAGATATACGATGTTAATCAATACTGCAAACCAGAACCATTTATAGTCACCGGTTATAAATGTACGCAGAGGCATATTCATGGTCAGAATATAGTGTATTGCAAAAACAAATGTCAGCCCTGAGGCATAGGTGTAATCAGTGGCTACAGGAGTTTCAAAGTCCGGGTCTACTACCCTAAGTAAAGCCAGCCCTGTGGAAAGCGTACCTGTTGATACTCCGAATATCAGGAGGGTTCGTAAGAATCTGTGATCTCTGAATATCCTGGATGCAAACCAAATTGTAGTGAATGAAACTACTACTGTACCTATAATAGCTATTGTAAAAATAGGTATCCAGTATTTTGAAACCATAACCAAAGAAATAGCTGCTATGGCACTTGTAACCATAAGATCCACTGAAAAACCTGTAATTCTGTTAAGTGTTAGATTATCCATTATATGTTGAGTATTTGTTCTTGACAGAATTTGCTTCATTAAAAGGCCCATCAGAGCTGCAAAGATAAAACTTAAACCCCAAAAGGTAGCAGCAAGCTGTTCACCGGCTGGGCCAACAAAGGAAAGCAGGTATTCAAGGCCGGTAAGGAACAGGAAGGCCATAAAGTATCCAAACAGCACCATTCCCATATTTAATGTAAGTGTATCAATAGCTTCAGTTTCTGTTGTCTGATACGAACCTACCTTGAGTTTGGTTCCTTTCGGGTGCACTCCGGGACGCATATCTTTGTTAAGAAGGAATTCTACCTTTTCTTTTGCTATCCACTCTTTCTTAATTCCATAGTTGATTATAAATACACCTCCGAAACTGCAGAGTATGAAGCCAATGGCTGCAAATGTAAGACCTACACTGCCAGCACCCTCAACACCAAAAACGGTCCAGCTTTCCCCAATGGAGTATGCCTGTCCGGGTCCCTGTGAGAATCCCAGGGGCAGAAGATATCCGAAACTGTGAAAGAGCTCCGGCATAATAGTTTGAATAAAAAAGAATGTCAGCATAAGCCCAATAAACCCCTGTACTCCAAACTGAAAAAGTACGGAGAGTGTTGTTCCAAAGATTCTGCCCCTGGCAACATTTTTTTTCGGCGGAGCCTTAAGTGCTAAAGCTACAAATGAAATACTGAGCAGATGGTATGCCATCTCTCCAAGGTTAACAGATGTTAATCCTATTATGGGAAAAACAAAGTTATAGAGGGGGAGAAGTATGAATCCTGCAAGCAGAGGATTCGGGATAAGGTACTTTTGAAAAAATCTGATTTTTGTTCTAATCCATGTTGCCAGAATCAGACTTGCAGAAATAATTCCAAGGTTTATAAACATTGTCCATTGAATACTCACAAAATACCTCTTTAACTATATCTAATATCTGCTATAATTAATACAGTTATTTACCATATTTTGCAACATG